>JALZMP010000182.1 GCA_030858145.1 Pseudomonadota bacterium | reverse complement strand
TGGTGATGGTGGTGGGGTAGCTGAAGCCGTTGGGCAGCAGGTGCAGGAACTCGCGGAACTTGTCGGCGCGGACCACGCGGAAGCCGGAGGTAAGGTCTGCGATGCGGCTGCCGGTGATCCAGCTGGCGAGGCGGTTGTAGAAGGCGTTGGCCAGGCCGCGGCCGGCATTGGCCTGGCCGGTGGCGTCGCGGGCGCCGACCACCATGTCGTAGCCTTCGTCGAGCTTGTCGAGCAGGCGCTGGATCTGCGCCGGGTCGTGCTGGCCGTCGGCGTCCATGAACACGATGACCTCGCCGGTGGCGGCACGCGCGCCGCGCTTGATGGCCGCGCCGTTGCCCATCGAATAGGGCGCGCCCAGCGCCTGGGCGCCCTGATCGGTGGCGACCAGGGCGGTGCCGTCGCTGGAGCCGTCGTCGACCACGATCACTTCGGCCTGCGGGAAGGCCGCGCGCAGGGCCGGCAGTGTCCGCCGCAGGCCTTCGGCCTCGTTCCTGGCTGGTAAGACCACCGATAGCTGCATGCGCCCCTCCCCTTGCGGGCAAGGGTAGCGTGTCGGGGGTGGTTTGGGCTGGGTGGCGAGGGGAAGAGCGCCCTCATCCGGCCCTGCGGGCCACCTTCTCCCGCAAGCGGGAGAAGGGATGCTTTAGCCTCTCTCCCGCGCGCGGGAGAGGGGTTGGGGTGAGGGCCGGCTCGCGGGCGAGGGGTTTGAGGTAAAGTCGGAACTCTGCGGGGGAGGTGCTTGATTATGAATGCAGTCGCGACCGCCAACCTGGTCGGCATCACCGGCATCGCCCGGCGCCTGGTGCTGGACGGGGCGCTGGAGGAGGGCGCCGCGCGCGACGCGATGGAAAAGGCCAGCCGCGAGCGCAAGCCGCTGGCGGCCTGGCTGCGCGAGCACCACTTGGTCACCTCGGCGGAAATGGCCGCGGCCAACTCGATCGAGTTCGGCATGCCGATCGTCGACCCCGCCGCCATCGACGGCGCCCAGACCGCGCTCAAGCTGGTCTCCGAGGAACTGCTTGCCAAGCACAACGTGCTGCCGCTGTTCAGGCGCGGCGGCAAGCTGTTCGTGGGCGTGTCCGACCCGACCAACAGCCGCGCGCTGGACGAACTGAAGTTCCATACCAACCTGGCGGTGGAGCCGATCCTGGTCGACGAGGAGAAAATCCGCCGCAGCATCGACCTGTGGCAGGACCACCACAACGCGCTCGAGGACCTCGGCGACACCGAGGGCCTGGAAGGGCTGGACATCGGCGGCGGCGACGAGGAGTTCGTCGACAGCGGCGTCGATGCCAAGGGCGACGACACGCCGATCGTGAAGTTCATCAACAAGGTGCTGGTGGACGCGATCAAGAAGGGCGCCTCGGACATCCACTTCGAGCCCTACGAGACCGAGTACCGGGTGCGCCTGCGCATCGACGGCATCCTCAAGCAGGTGGCGCGGATGCCGGTCAAGCTCAACGCCCGCATCACCGCGCGGCTGAAGGTGATGGCGCAGCTGGACATCGCCGAGAAGCGGGTGCCGCAGGACGGCCGCATCAAGCTCAACCTGAGCAAGACCAAGCAGATCGACTTCCGCGTCAGCACCCTGCCGACGCTGTTCGGCGAGAAGGTGGTGCTGCGCATCCTCGACGCCAGCGCGGCCAGGCTGGGGATCGAGAAGCTGGGCTACGAGGCCGCGCAGCAGCAGCTGTTCCTCGACGCCATCCAGAAGCCCTACGGCATGGTGCTGGTCACCGGCCCCACCGGCTCGGGCAAGACGGTGTCGCTGTATACCGCGCTGGGCATCCTCAACGACGAGCAGCGCAACATCTCCACCGTGGAGGACCCGGTGGAAATCCGCCTGCCCGGGGTCAACCAGGTGCAGCAGAACATCAAGCGCGGGATGACCTTCGCCGCGGCGCTGCGCAGCTTCCTGCGCCAGGACCCGGACATCATCATGGTCGGCGAGATCCGCGACCTGGAGACCGCCGAGATCGCGATCAAGGCCGCGCAGACCGGCCACATGGTGCTGTCGACCCTGCACACCAACGACGCCGCGCAGACCATCGCCCGGCTGATGAACATGGGCATCGCGCCCTACAACATCACCTCCTCGGTGACCCTGGTGATCGCGCAGCGGCTGGCGCGGCGGCTGTGCCCGCTGTGCAAGCGGCCGCAGCAACTGCCCGAGCATGCGCTGCTGGCGGAGGGCTTCAGCGACGACGAGGTGCACGCCGGAGTCAAGCTGTTCGAGGCGGGCGGTTGCGAGGAGTGCACCGAGGGCTACAAGGGCCGCACCGGCATCTACCAGGTGATGCCGATGAGCGAGGAGATCCAGACCATCGTGCTGCAGGGCGGCAACGCGCTGCAGATCGCCGAGGCCGCGCAGGCCGCCGGGGTGCTGGACCTGCGCCAGTCGGCGCTGGTCAAGGCCGCGAACGGGGTGACCAGCCTGGCGGAGATCAACCGGGTGACCAAGGACTGAGGGGCCTGCGGGAAGAGCGCCCTCATCCGGCCCTGCGGGCCACGTTTACTCGCGCCATCCATGGCACTCGCCCTGCGGGCAGCTTCGCTGTACAAAACGGCAATCCTGCCGTTTTGTCTCCCGCAGGCGGGAGAAGGGATGCGATAGCCACTGCCCCGCAAGCGGGAGCATGTTGCATTAGCCCCTCTCCCGCTCGCGGAAGAGGGGTTGGGGTGAGGGCCGCTTTCCGGGAAAGGGTTGCTTTAGCCCCTCCCCCGCTCGCGGGAGAGGGGTTGGGGTGAGGGCCGGCTTCAGCGAGAGGGGTTGGGGTGAGGGCCTGTCACCAAAGCCTGCACCACGTCACAAAGTCTAATTTCACTCGCGCCCGCAAGCGACTACCATGCGGGGCATGACGCCGGCGGGGGAGCCGGCTTCCGGGGAGCACCAGCATGGCCGCATCACGTACCGCCGCAAGAACCGCCGCCAGGAAGAAGGTCGCCGCGCACCCGGTGCGCAAGGGCGTGACCTTCGATACCTTTGTCTGGCAGGGCACCGACAAGCGCGGCAAGAAGATGAAGGGCGAGGAGCAGGCGAAGAACGCCAACCTGCTGCGCGCCGAGCTGCGCCGCCAGGGCATCACGCCCACCGTGGTCAAGCCCAAGGCCAAGCCGCTGTTCGGCGCCGCCGGCAAGAAGATCTCGGCCAAGGAGATCGCGGTGTTCAGCCGCCAGCTGGCGACGATGATCAAGTCCGGCGTGCCGATCGTGCAGGCGCTGGAGATCATCGGCAACGGCAACAAGAACCCGCGCATGCAGAAGATGGTGACCAGCCTGCGCATGGAGATCGAGGGCGGCTCGTCGATCCACGAGGCCATGAGCAAGCACCCGGTGCAGTTCGACGAGCTCTACCGAAACCTGGTCAAGGCCGGCGAAAGCGCCGGCGTGCTGGAAACGGTGCTCGAGACCATCGCCACCTACAAGGAAAACACCGAGTCGCTCAAGGGCAAGATCAAGAAGGCGCTGTTCTACCCGGCCACGGTGATCGCGGTGGCGCTGATTGTCAGCGCGGTGCTGCTGATCTTCGTGGTGCCGCAGTTCGAGCAGGTGTTCCAGAGCTTCGGCGCCGACCTGCCCGCGTTCACCAAGCTGATCGTGGGCGCCAGCAACTTCATGGTCACCTGGTGGTGGCTGATCTTCGGCATCATCGCCGGGGCCATCTTCGGCTTCATCTTCCTCTACAAGCGCTCGGAAAAATTGCAGCACGGCATGGACCGGTTCATGCTGAAAATCCCGGTCATCGGCCAGGTGCTGCACAACGCCGCGATCGCGCGTTACGCGCGCACCCTGGCCACCACCTTCAAGGCCGGCGTGCCGCTGGTGGAGGCGTTGGAGATCACCGCCGGCGCTACCGGCAACATGGTCTACGAGAAGGCGGTGTACGAGATCCGCGACGACGTGTCGGTGGGCTTCCAGCTCAACATGGCGATGAAGCAGGTCAACCTGTTCCCGCACATGGTGGTGCAGATGGCGGCGATCGGCGAGGAGGCCGGCGCGCTGGACACCATGCTGTTCAAGGTCGCCGAGTTCTACGAGGAGGAGGTCAACAACGCGGTCGACGCGCTGAGCAGCCTGCTCGAACCGATGATCATGATCTTCATCGGCATCGTGGTCGGCTCGATGGTGATCGGCATGTACCTGCCGATCTTCAAGCTGGCGGCGGCGATTTGACGGCAGGCCAGGGGCGCCCCCACCCCGGCCCTCCCCCGCTGCGCGGGGGAGGGAGTCGCGTGCTCGACACGGGTCCGTAGATGGCATTCCTCGACCAGAACCCGGCGCTCGGGTATCCGCTGGTGGCCGGGCTCGGGCTGCTGGTGGGCAGCTTCCTCAACGTGGTAATTCTGCGCCTGCCAAAACGCATGGAGTGGCAGTGGAAGCGCGACAGCCGCGAAATGCTGGGCGAGCCGGAGATGTACGACCCGCCGCCGCCGGGCGTCGTGGTGGAGCGCTCGCACGATCCCGACACCGGGGACCAGCTGGCCTGGTGGGAGAACATCCCGGTGGTCAGTTATTTGATCCTGCGCGGCCGCTCGCGCTACAGCGGCAAGCGCATCTCGCTGCAGTACCCGCTGGTGGAACTGCTGACCATGGCGCTGCTGCTGGTGTGCGTGTGGCGTTTCGGGTTCGGCTGGCAGGGCTTCGGCGCGGGCCTGCTGACCTGTTTCCTGATCGCGCTGGCCGGGATCGACCTGCGCACCCAGCTGCTGCCGGATTCGCTGACCCTGCCGCTGCTGTGGCTGGGGCTGGTCGCGGCGGTGGAGAACCTCTACATCACGCCGAAGGACGCGTTGCTGGGCGCGATGGCCGGCTACATCAGCCTGTGGTCGGTGTGGTGGGTGTTCAAGCAGCTCACCGGCAAGGAAGGAATGGGCCACGGCGATTTCAAGCTGCTGGCGGCGCTGGGGGCATGGTGCGGGCTCAGCGGCGTGCTGCCGACGATTCTGTTGTCGTCGGTGGTCGGCGCGATCCTCGGCTCGGTGATGCTGGCCAGGCAGGGTCGCGACCGCGCAACCCCGATTCCCTTCGGCCCCTACCTCGCCATCGCCGGCTGGATCGTGTTCCTGTGGGGCGACGACCTGCTCGGCGCCTACCTGCGCTACGTGGGGCTGTAGCCCGGCCGGGCCTGCCCCAGGTCTCCTCCTGCGGGCCGCCGCTACAATGCCGGCCATGCTGATCGGCCGCCACCGCATCGACCCGCCGGTGATCCTCGCCCCGATGGCGGGGGTCACCGACAAGCCGTTCCGCCAGCTGTGCAAGCGCCTGGGCGCGGGGCTGGCGATGTCGGAGATGACCACCAGCGATCCGCGCTTCTGGCACACCGAAAAGTCGCTGCGGCGCATGGACCATGCCGGCGAGCCGGACCCGGTGGGCGTGCAGATCGCCGGCACCGATCCGGCGGTGATGGCCGACGCGGCGCGCTACAACGTCGATCACGGCGCGCAGCTCATCGACATCAACATGGGCTGCCCGGCAAAAAAAGTGTGCAGCGCCTGGGCCGGCTCGGCGCTGATGCGCGACGAGGCGCTGGTCGCGCGCATCCTCGACGCCGTGGTGCGCGCGGTCGCGGTGCCGGTGACCCTGAAGATCCGCACCGGCTGGGACGCCACGCACCGCAACGCACCGGCCATCGCGCGGATCGCCGAGGACGCCGGGATCGCGGCGCTCGCGGTGCACGGCCGCAGCCGCGACCAGCACTACACCGGCCATGCCGAGTACGACACCATCGCCGCGATCAAGGCGCGGACGTCGATCCCGGTGGTCGCCAACGGCGACATCGACTCGCCGACCAAGGCCGCCGAGGTGCTGCGCCGCACCGGCGCCGACGCGGTGATGATCGGCCGCGCCGCGCAGGGGCGGCCGTGGATCTTCCGTGAGATCGCGCACCATCTCGCCACCGACGGGCATCTGCCGCCGCCATCGCTGGCCGAAGTGCGCGACGTGCTGCTCGCCCACCTCCACGACCTGCATGCCTTCTACGGAGAGCTTGCGGGCGTACGCATCGCGCGCAAGCACCTGGGCTGGTACGCGAAGGATCGCCCGGAGCATTCCGATGAACAGCGCGCTGTCTTCCGCGCCGTAGTCAACCGAGCCGAAACCGCCGATGCCCAGCTGCGACTGACGCGCGATTATTTCGACGCGCTGATCGCAGGCGTCGCATCGGAGTTGCCGATCGCGGCCTGACGCCGCAGCACGCGTCGAGATCTCGCGATTACGCCAACCATGCGTCGACACCCAGCTCCGGCGCCATCCGCGCCAGTGCATCGCGCCCGCGACGCGCACGCGAAACCCAGCCCGGGCCACGCGCCATCAGGTCCGCCCATGCCTCGTTCACCTGCCACGACGATGCCTGCTCCTGCAGCGCAGCCAGTAGCGCCGCCGCCTGCTGGATGTCCTTGTTGGACTTGGCGATGCGCGACGCCGGCCGCTCGCCGGCCACGATCAGCTTATGCAGCGCATACCGGGCCGGATGCGGCACGCTCACCAGCACCGCACCGGCGCCGCTGAGTACAGCGGCCTGTTGCACGTCCTGCAGCAGGTATTGCATGAATTTGAGCGGCTGCAGGCGGATACCCAGCTGCGGGTGCGGGTACGGATCGGTCCCGCGCCGATGCAGCGGTGTCAGGAAATCCAGCTGGAACTCTGGGTCGCGCGGGTCCAGATACGTCGCCCCCGTGCTGCCGTCAAGATGCTGGATCGGCAGTAGCCCCATCTGCAGCGACTCGATCGCCGCATGCGTATCGATCTCCAGGTTGGTCGGCAGCGCAATCGTCATCGCCTTGCCGGCGTGGGCAAAATCCACGTCCTGAGTCCTTTGGCTGTCGCCCCAGCGCACTCCCAGCATGTTGCCGAAGGTCAGGAATGCATGAGTCCCGATCAGCACCCCGCCGGCGCGGAAGAATCCGTAATCGGCCAGCCGCTGCACCACCTTGAAATGCCGCGCCAGCACCGGCGCATTGCCCAGCGCGGCCGCCGAGCGCGCCAGCGCCTCCAGCGCCTGCGACGCGCCACCGGCCGCATGCGCATCAATCAGCGCCTGCACCCGCTCGCTCTCCGGGCCGACATACAGCTGTCGCACCTTGCCCGACACCTCGGTGTATTGGAAATACCAGTAGGTGTTGCCCTTGACCTGCTTGCGCGCAAAGGTGCCGGTGAGATTGGCCACCGAGCGCGACAACTCGGCGCCGTGCACGGCGTCCAGCAGCTGCGCATAGGCCGTCTGCGCAGAGGCGGAAAGC
>JALZMP010000027.1 GCA_030858145.1 Pseudomonadota bacterium | reverse complement strand
GTCCCTGCCCCGCCCTCCAGCCGGTCCAGCCGACCGTCGAGGTCGAGGTACTGGTTACGGGCGCTGGCCTGCAGTTGCTCGCTCTCGCGCTGCAACTCCTCGATCTGGGCCCGCAGCGCCTGCACCTCGTTCTTGAGCTGGGTGACCTGGTTGAGCAGGTCGACGTTGCCCTGGTTGCTGGCCGCCTGCTGCTCGAGCGCGCCGACCCGGTCGGCCAGGCTTGCGCGCTGCGCGTACGCGGGAGCGGCGGCCACCAGGGCCGCCGCCAGCGCAAACGTGGTGCAGAAACGAGGTATTGCCTGATGCAGGGCCATCACCGGGCGGTGTAGATGATCTCGACCCGGCGGTTCTGCGCCCAGCAGCTCTCGTTGGAGGCAGTGCAGGTCGGACGCTCCTCGCCAAAGCTGTTCACGGTGATCTGGCCGCCGGAGCCGCCGTTGGCCTGCAGCGCGGAGGACACCGAGTTGCCGCGGCGCTCGCCCAGGCCCAGGTTGTACTCGCGGCTGCCGCGCTCGTCGGCGTGGCCTTCCAGGTTCAGGCGCGAGGACGGACGGTCGCGCAGGTACTTGGCGTGGCAGGCCATCGCCGCCTGGAACTCGGGGCGCAGGGCATCCTGGTCGAGGTCGAAGTAGACGATCCGCTGGCGTAGGCAGGCATCGGTGTCGAGGTCGCCGGGGCCGTACATGCCCGGCGCGGTCGGGCGGGTGTCGGTCACCGTGCCGGTGCCGGTGGACGGGCCCGGGTCGGTGGGCGGTAATTCACGGACGCGCTTGGTACAGGCAACGGCAGCCGTGCACATCACGGCGGTCAGCAGAATGCGGGTGGCTGTGTTCATCTCGTCGATCCTCGGCAGTGGGCTGGCTGTTCAGGTTGCAGGAAGGGATGTGCAGGAAACATCAACGCTGCTCGCGGAACGGCCCCCACGCGGGCTCGCGGACGTCGCCGTCGGCCAGCACCAGGCGCTGGCGGACCCGGCCATCGGCCGAAACCGCGTACAGCACTCCCCTGGATCCCTCCCGGGCAGCGTACAGCACCATGCTGGCGTTGGGGGCGAAGCTGGGCGACTCGTCGAGCGAGCCCGGCGACAACGTCGACCAACGCGGCGAGCCCAGGCTGCGGTCGAGCACCGCGATGCGGTAGGTGTTGCCGCCGCCCTGCGCCACGGCGATCTTGTTGCCGTCGAAGGACACGTCGGCACTGGCGTTGTAGTTGCCCTGAAAGCTGACCCGGGTGGCGCTGCCGCCGCTGGCGGGCACCGAATAGATCTGCGGCCGGCCGCCGCGGTCGGAAGTGAAGTACAGGGTGCGGCCGTCGGCGCTCCAGGTCGGCTCGGTATCGATGCCAAAATGGTTGGTCACCTGGGTCAGCGCCTTGCTGGCCAGGTCCATCACGTAGATCTCGGGGTTGCCGCTGCGCGACAGGGTCATCGCCAGGCGGCGGCCGTCGGGCGAGAACGCCGGGGCGCTGTTGATGCCGCGGAAGCTGGTCACCCGCTCGCGAGCCCCGGTGCCCAGGTCCTGGATATAGATCGAGGAGTTGTTGTTGTGCTCGAAGGACACGTAGGCAAGGCGGCGGCCGTCCGGGCTCCAGTTGGGCGAGAGCAGCGGCAACTCCGAGCGGACCACGGTCTGGGGGTTGTAGCCGTCGGCGTCGGCCACCATCAGCGCGTAGCGGCTGTTGGCGCCGACCCCGCTGGCAGTGACATAGGCGATCCGGGTCCAGAACGCGCCGCGCACCCCGGTGATCTTCTCGTAGACGGCGTCGGCAATCTGGTGGGCGACGTCGCGCATGGCACTGGCGCGGCCGGTCATGGCGACGCCGAGCATGCGCTCCTGGCGGGCGACGTCGAACAGCTCGTATTCCACCCGGTAGGCGCCGCCGCCGGCATCGACCACGCGCCCGACCACCAGGTAATCCTGGCGCAGCAGCCGCCAGGCCGGGTAGTTGACCTCGGCACCTCGTGTCGGGCGCTCGACCATGTCGCGCTCGGGCAGGCTGCGGAACTGACCGGAGCGCGCCAGGTCGTCGCGGATCACCTTGGCCACGTCGGTCTCCGGCGCCGCGCCCGCGCCCTGGTAGGGCATCGGCACCACGGCGATCGGCATGGCCGAGGCGCTGCCGCCGACGATGTCGATCTCCAGGCCTGGTTGCTGCGCCCAGGTGGCGGTCGGGAGCAGCAGGGCGAGGAGCAGGGTCAACCAGGGCACGGATTTTTTCATCGGGATTCCAGGGCAGGCATGAGCGTTCGTGGGGGAGTGCTCCAGGACTGACCGCTGGTCAGTGCCCGGGTTTCATCAAGTGTTAACAGCTTGGACGTGAATGGAGTCTCAAGGATGAATGCCGGCCGCCTCAGCGATCCTGTGCGGTGAAGTTGACATTGAGCTGACGGCTGAAAACGCTTTCGAAACCGGCGTACGGCAAGGGCTGCGCCATCAGCACCGCCCTTTCCACCGATCGCCGGCCGAGGTCGTCGAAGGGGCAGGACGGCTCCACCTCCGCGCTGATGACCTGCCCGCCGGGAATCTGCCGGATCACGATCCGGCAGCGCTGCCCCAGCGGCACGTTGTCCGGCCGTGTCCAGTTGCGCAGGATGGCTTCCTGGATCGCGGCGGCGTAGCGCGCGCGCAGGCCGTCGTCGTCGCCGCGGTTGCCCGGGGTGGCGGCCGCATCGGCGCGCGCTGCCTCCTCCGAGG
>JALZMP010000009.1 GCA_030858145.1 Pseudomonadota bacterium | reverse complement strand
GGTGGTGGCACCCAGTCCGGGATCCGTGGCCCCGGGGTGCGGCTGGCCCTATAGGTACTGACGACGGTGCACTGCGCCCCCCGGACCCGCTTGCTGACGTAGCTCAGCTCGCCTTGGGGGCTGATGCACTTGTGGACGGTGCCGGCCACGGCGGGCCCCGCCGCTGCAAGCAGCAGCCACGCGAGTACCGGCAGTGCCCCCCCCTTGATTGCGCCCCCGTTCATGCTGCCGAGTGTCCCTCCTTCGGACGCGCTTGCCAAGCCCTTGTTCTGTGACGGAAACCGGGGGTTTGGCACTGCGGACCCCGGCACCGGCACCTAATGTCCGGCGTCAGGCGCTCGCGCGCGCTCCCAACCACGGATCAAACGCGGCCGGCGGACGCCAGCGGCCCCCGGCCGCTACACTGCCGCCCTCGCCCACCTGCTTCCGGCCCGGACGACCCGCTGCGCTGTTGAGATGCGCTTCACCGCCGCCCCCCGGAGACCGCCATGACCCCGCCTAAACGCGCCCCGGCCGATCCCGCACCCGCTCGCCCGCTGGCACCACCGATCACCGGCAGCCCAGCCGGGGGCGCTGCGTCCAAGGCGGTTCTGCCATCGCGCGGCAAGCTGTTCATCCAGACCCACGGCTGTCAGATGAACGTCTACGACTCGGCCCGGATGGCCGACGTCCTGGCCGCGAGCGACGGTCTGGAACTGACGACGAATGCCGAAGATGCCGACGTGATCCTGGTCAATACCTGCTCGATCCGCGAAAAAGCCCAGGAAAAGGTCTTCAGCCAGCTGGGCCGCTGGAAGGCGCTCAAGCAGGGCGGCAAGCCAGTGCTGATCGGGGTCGGTGGCTGCGTGGCCTCGCAGGAGGGCGCGGCCATCATCCAGCGGGCACCGTACGTCGACCTGGTCTTCGGCCCGCAGACCCTGCACCGCCTGCCGGAGCTGATCCGCGCCCGCCGCGAGAGCGGCCGGCCGCAGATCGACATCCGTTTCCCCGAGATCGAGAAGTTCGACCGCCTGCCCGCGCGGCGCGCCGATGGTCCCAGCGCCTTCGTCTCGGTCATGGAGGGCTGCAGCAAGTACTGCAGCTTCTGCGTGGTGCCCTACACCCGCGGCGAGGAGGTGAGCCGGCCGTTCGAGGACGTGCTGGTGGAGGTCGCGCAACTGGCCGGCCAGGGCGTGCGCGAGGTCAACCTGCTCGGCCAGAACGTCAACGCCTACCGCGGACCCTACGGGGAAGGCCCGAGTGCGGACCTTGCCTCGAGCGGAGAAACACATGTCGCCGACCTGGCGCTGCTGATCCGCGCCGTGGCCGCCATCGACGGCATCGACCGCATCCGCTTCACCACCTCGCACCCGCTGGAGTTCAGCGACTCGCTGATCGAGGCCTACCGCGACGTGCCGCAGCTGGCCAACTACCTGCACCTGCCGGTGCAGTCGGGCAGCGACCGCATCCTCGCCGCGATGAAGCGTGGCTACACCGCGCTCGAGTTCAAGCAGAAGATTCGCAGGCTGCGCGCCGTGCGCCCGGACATCTCCGTCAGCTCCGACTTCATCGTCGGCTTCCCCGGCGAGACCGAGGCCCATTTCGACAAGACCATGCAACTGATCGCCGACGTCGGCTTCGACCAGTCGTTCTCCTTCATCTATTCGCGCCGCCCGGGCACGCCGGCCGCCGACCTCGAGGACAGCACCAGCGACGAGGAGAAGCACGCCCGGTTGACGCGCCTGCAGGCGCATATCAATGCGCACGCGGCGGAGATCTCCCGCGCGATGGTCGGCAGCGTGCAGACGGTGCTGGTGGAAGGGCCGTCGAAGCGCGACGCGAACGAGGTAACCGGCAAAACCGAGAACATGCGCTCGGTGAACTTCCCCGGCCACCCGCGCCTGGTCGGCCGGTTTGTCGATGTATTGATCACCGAGGCGATGAGCAACTCGCTGCGCGGGCGCGTGCGGTCGGCCGACGGCGATTGACCGCGGTCGATCACGCCGCGTTGCCGGCCCGACGCGGAAACTCTCAACTCTGGCAGCTTGCTCGGCGCAGCGTGCTGCGCCCCTGCCCGCATCCCGGGCCGTTTTGCAACCGTGGCCCCTGCCTCGCGCCCGCCCCCACGCCAATCCCTGTTCCATGACCGGAGCCTCCATGCAGAACCTCAAGAGCATCCTGATCGACCTCAAGGCACGACAGGACGACCCCGCCATCAGCATCCTGATGCCGACCCATCGCAGCTTTCCCGACAACAAGCAGGACCCGATCACGCTGAAGAACCTGGTCAAGCAGACCGAGGAACGGCTGCTGTCGCAACTGGACAAGCGCGAGGTCTGGCCGATCATGGAGACCATCAACGCCGAAGTGGAAGCGCACGACCACAGCCACAACCTGGAAGGCCTGGCGCTGTTCGCCGGTGCCGGGCGCGCAGACATCGTGCGGCTGCCGTTCGAGGTCAGCGAGCGCGCGATCATCGACAACAATTTCGCCACGCGCGACATCACCCGCGGGCTGTTCGACGCCGTGAACTATTTCATCGTCGTCATCTCGCGCGAGTACGGGCGCCTGTTCCAGGCCTACAACGACCGCCTGGTGCACGAGTTCGACCGCAGCACCGACCTGCAAGGCTACAGCTTTCCGATCAAGAACAATTCGCTCTACAGCACCAGCGGCCACGATCGCTCGCAGGCGCCCAGCGAGGACAACCTGCTGAAAGAGTTCCTCAACGTGGTCGACAAGAGCCTGCAGGAAATCCAGGGCAAGCGCGGCAACGACCGCCTGCCGGTGGTGGTGATCGGCGACGCGCGCAACGTGGCGCTGTTCAAGCAGCTCTCCGACCGTCCCGACGACATCGTCGGCGAAGTCACCAATGCCGCCGACCTCGAGGCCGACGCCCTGGCCCTGGTCGCCGATGCCCAGGAGGCCGTGGCCAGCCATCGCGACGCCTCCGAGACCGGCGCCATGGACCAGCGCGGCCAGGCGCGCGGGGCCAATCGCCTGCTCACCGACCTCTCGGAGATCTACCGCGCCGCCACCGAAGGCAATACCGAACGCCTGTACGTGCGTCGCGGCTATATCCAACCGGGCCTGATCGACGCCGAGGCCCGCACCGTGACCGCCAGCGAGGACGCCACCGCCGACGGCGTCACCGATGACGTGGTCGACGAGCTGATCGAACTGGTCCAGGCCAACGGCGGCGACATCGCGTTCCTCTCCGAGGACACGCTCGGCGACGAGGCCCCGCTGGCCCTGCAGACGCGCTACTGAGTCCAGCCTGACCATGCCTGCACCCGAGGTCTCCGAATTCACCCTCGACCCGCCAGACACCGAGCGCCTGGCCAACCTGGCCGGGCCGTTCGACGGCCACCTTCGCCAGATCGAGCTGCGGCTGGGGGTGGAGATCGCCAACCGCGGCAACGTGTTCCGCGTCACCGGCCGCGACCAGGCCGGCGTCGCGCAGGCCGAGCGGCTGCTGCGCAGCCTGTACGCCGAGGCCGGTGACGAGGTCTTCGACGGGCACGCCATCAACCTGCGCCTCAATGCGCCCGCCGGCGATGTCGCGACCACTGCCGATGCGACCTATGCGCCGCAGGACGTCGCCATCCGCGTCCGCCGCGGCACCATCCGTGGCCGCGGACCCAACCAGCAGAAATACCTGCATGCCATCGCCACCCACGACATCAATTTTGGCGTCGGCCCGGCCGGCACCGGCAAGACCTTCCTCGCCGTGGCCAGCGCGGTGGAGGCGCTCAACGAATCCCGGGTGCAGCGGCTGATCCTGGTGCGTCCCGCGGTCGAGGCCGGGGAAAAACTCGGTTTCCTCCCCGGCGACCTGTCGCAAAAGGTCGATCCCTACCTGCGGCCGTTGTACGACGCGCTCTACGAGATGCTCGGCGTGGAGAAGGTGCTCAAGCTGCTGGAGAAGAACGTCATCGAAATCGCGCCGCTGGCCTATATGCGCGGGCGCACCCTCAACGATGCCTACGTGATCCTCGACGAGGCGCAGAACACCACCATCGAGCAGATGAAGATGTTCCTGACCCGGCTGGGCTTCGGCAGCACCGCCGTGGTCACCGGCGACATGACCCAGACCGATTTGCCCAAACACGTGAAGTCGGGCTTGCGCGACGCCACCCAGGTGCTCCACGGCGTCGACGGAGTCGACGGCGTCAGCTTCACCTTCTTTGAGGCCCGCGACGTGGTGCGCCACCCGCTGGTGGCGCGGATCGTCGACGCCTACGAGCGCCGCGATGCGCAGGACGCGGAAACTGGACCGGCGTAGACTCAATCGCCCCTCACTGCGAGTTATCAACTTGATCCGCCTTGGCAAGTTTCTGCCCGCCGCAATCGCGTTCCTGCTGTCGACATTCACCGTGCCGGCGGCCTGCGAGGAACAAGCGTCGCAAGCATCCGGAAAACGCGGTTACATCGAGACCAGCTACCTGATCGCACCCCGACAGGTGGCAGCCTTCGTCCTGGAGAGCGCACGCTATGACCCTGACCAGAAATACGCTGGTGCGGGCTTTCGCTACCTGACCGGGCACCACCAGGAAACCCGCATCGACGTCTATGTTTATCCAGCCGGAAGGATGGATCAGACCACAGCGCTGGGCGACGGGATGAAAGCCTTTCGGGCCGATATCGAGCGGGCCGTAGCAGCTGGCCAGTACACGAACCTGCGCCTGCAGGACGAAACGGATTTCTCATTGGTTGATCGCGCACCGGCCGCCGCTTCAGGCTCCACAGGAGATCAGAACGCCACCGAGATTCTGAACACCATTTCCGACGCGATTCGTCCTGAAGGCCGCAAACTGCTCATGAGCCTGAACATCCAACCACACGACTGGCCCATGCACTCGGTTGGCTATCTGTTCTACAGGCAGCTGTACTACTTCAAGGTGCGCGCGACCGCGGCGCAGGAACGCGTCTCCGCTGACGATTTTCACACGCTCGCCGATCACGTTGCACACACGTTGGTCCCGGCCATAGAAGTCGTCAATGTCGGTGATTGCGCAAATTCCGTCATCAACCTCTCCACAGCCGCATCTACTGAAGAAATCGCGAAATCGCTGGTCACTCAGGCGGCCACGCACCAAGGGTACAATTGTCATTCGACGACCGAAGCTGCAGGGATGGACAAAAAGCGCAAAGACACAGAAGTGGTCGAGATTTCCTACAGCCTGCAGGAATGGAGATCCGAATGACCCGTGGCCCGGTACACCTTGATGTGTCCGTCAGCTACGCCACGCCGCGCGCGGGGCTTCCCGCCGCGGTGAGCTTCCGCAAGTGGGTCGCCGCGGCCCTGCACGGCCGCATCCGCGAGGCCGACCTTGCGATCCGGCTGGTCGACGCGCGCGAGGGCCGCGCGCTCAACCGGCACTACCGCGGCAAGGACAGCGCCACCAACGTGCTGAGCTTTCCGGCCGAGATGGCCGAAGGCGTCAAGCTGCCGAAGGGCGTGAAGATGCCGCTGCTGGGCGACGTGGTGCTGTGCGCGCCGGTGATCGCGCGCGAGGCGCGCGAGCAGCACAAGCCGCTGGCCGCACATTACGCCCACCTCACCGTGCACGGCACCCTGCACCTGCTGGGCTGGGACCACGGCGACGACCGCGAGGCCGAGTGCATGGAGCAGCTGGAGCGCGAGATCCTCGCCGGCCTGGGCATCGGGGATCCCTACCTCGAAAGGTGACGCCCAGGCCTCCCATCCCCGCCGATGACCGCCCCGTCACCGGCTCGCGATAGACTTGCCGGCGTCGCCCCCGCGGGCGCCCGCCCCCACGCAATGCCAGAAGACGACAGTAGACCCGGCATCGAGCCGGACTTCCCGGACAGAGACCACCCGGAAAAACGGCGCAGCTGGCTGGAACGTCTGAGCTCGGCGATCTCCGGCGACCCCGCCACGCGCGACGACCTGGTCGAACTGCTGCGCGACGCCCAGGGCGACGGCCTGATCGAGGCCGACACCCTGCGGATGATGGAAGGCGCGATCTCGGTCTCCGAGCGCAGCGTGGCCGACGTGATGGTGCCGCGCGCGCAGATGGTCGCCCTGCCGTCCGAAGGCAGCTTCGAGGACCTGGTGCAGACGGTGATCGAATCCGGCCATTCGCGCTTCCCGGTGCACGGCGAGGACAAGGACGAGATCCTGGGCATCCTGCTGGCCAAGGACCTGCTGCGCGGCGCGGTCGCGGATCCGCCCCCGTCCTCGATCCACGCGCTCGTGCGCCCGGCCGTATTGATCCCGGAGTCGAAACGGCTCAACGTGCTGCTGCGCGAGTTCCGACAGTCGCGCAACCACATGGCGATCGTGATCGACGAATACGGCGGGGTCGCCGGCCTGGTTACCATCGAGGACGTGCTGGAGGAGATCGTCGGCGAGATCGACGACGAGCACGACGACGCCGAGGATCCGGAGGCGCTGATCGCCGCGCAGGCCGACGGTCAATACGTGGTCGACGCGCTGACCCCGATCGCCGACTTCAACGAACGTTTCGGCGCCGATTTCGACGACGACGAATACGACACCCTCGGCGGCCTGCTCACCGCCGCCATCGGCCACCTGCCTGAGGCCGGCGAGGAAATCACCCTCGGCCGCTTCGCCTTCCGCGTCGCCCGCGCCGACGCCCGCCGCCTGCACGCCCTGCACATGCGCCTGCATGCCGAGCCTTGACCCTGCCGCCGCATCGCCCTCTCGGGGGAATACACCGGCCCGACGAGCACCGATTCCCTCCCCCGCCTGCAGAAGCGGGTCCGGGCAGACGCCTTCTATCCCCTCCCCCGCCTCCGGGGGAGGGTTGGGGTGGGGGCAGGCGGCGCTCGCGCAGGGTCCTGCGCAGCGCGTCGCTCCATCCAGGCTTTTTGCGCAAAGCCGGCGCAAACGCCCCTCGGACCCTGCCTTCCATGCGCTACTCCTGTTCTGCCTCCTGTGCGCATCAATGGCCGCGACAGCGGCGCCGCGCATCGGCGTCGTCACCATGCAGCCGGGCGAGATTTTCTTCGAGCGCTTCGGCCACAACGCAATCGTGGTCGACGACCCCGCAGTCGGCGAAGCGCTGTCCTACAACTTCGGCTTCTTCGACCTCGAAGAACCGGACTTCATCGCCCGCTTTATCCGCGGCGACATGCAATACATGCTGGTCGCCCTGCCGCTGGCGCAGGACCTGGCCTACTACCGCGAGGTTGGCCGCGGGGTGTCGATCCAGTGGTTGGACATCGACGCTCCCGCGGCGAACGAGCTTGCCGCGATGCTTGCAGTCAACGCCCGCCCCGAGAACGCGCGCTACCGCTACGACTACTTCACCGATAACTGCTCCACGCGCGTGCGCGACGCGGTCGATCACGCGCTGGACGGAGCCCTGCGGCGGCAACTGTCCTCGCGCTCGCAAGGCAACACCTACCGCAGCGAGGCGGTGCGCCTCGCCTCGCCGGCGTCGTGGATGTGGCTGGGGTTCGATATCGGCCTCGGGCCCGCCGCCGACCGGCCGAACTCGCTGTGGGAGGACGCCTACGTGCCGATGCGGCTGGCCGACAGCCTGCGCCAGGCGCGGCGCGCGGACGGGCGGCCGCTGGTGCTGGAAGAAGCCGAACTGCTGCCGCACCGCATCGCGCCCGAACCACTGCCCTCCGCCCGCGCGTGGTGGCCCTGGCTGCTGGCGGGCCTTGCCTTCGCAGGCATCGTGTGCTGGCTGGGACAGCGCAACCCGCGGCATGTCGCCAGACTTGCGCTGCCCTGGTGGACGCTTAGCGGCATTGCCGGGGTGCTGATGGTCTTCCTCTGGGGCTTCACCACCCACCGCTTCGCCTGGGCCAACCACAACCTGCTGCTGCTCAGCCCGCTGTGTCTGGCGCTGCTGCCCGGCGCCTGGCGGATCGCGCGTGGCGGCGAGGACGGGCGGTTGTTCGGGGCACTGCTGTGGGCGATGGTCGTCATGGTCCTGCTCGCCCCCTTCCTGCTCTGGCTGCCGACACAGCCGCAGCGCAATGCCCACTGGATCGCGCTGCTGCTGCCGCTGCAGCTGGCATTCGCGTCGGTGCTGCTGCGCGCGCAGCCGCGTGTGCCGGTGTCATTGCCTTGATCAGCCGCGATGCGTCCGGCTTGAACCAGCAGCGCGGCTGGGCGCAGGATGCCTCCATGAGCCTGTCCGCAAAGCCCGCACCTGCAAGGCCCGCCAGTGTTGTCAACTGCGTACATTACGTGCGCGACGGCCAGCGCCGCGACATCGCGCTCGACGACATCCGCGAGGCACTCGCCATCGACGACGGCAGCTTCGTCTGGATCGGGCTGTACGAGCCCGACGACACCCTGCTCGACAAGCTGCAGGAGGAATTCGGCCTGCACGACCTGGCGGTGGAGGACGCCCACCACGCCCACCAGCGGCCGAAGCTCGAGGCCTATGGCGATTCGCTGTTCCTCGCAGTCAACACCGCGCAGGTGGTGGACGGGCACATCCGTTACGGCGAGACCCATGCCTTCCTGGGCCCGCGCTATCTGGTGACCGTACGCCACGGCGCCTCGCTGTCGTACGCGCCGGCGCGCGCGCGGGTGGAGCGCGACTCAGAGCTGCTTGCACTGGGGCCGTCCTTCGGCCTGTACGCGGTGCTCGACGCCATCGTCGACAACTACCTGCCGATCGTCGACGAGTTCAAGGCCACCCTGGTCACGCTGGAGCACGACATCTTCACCGAGACCTTCAGCCGCCCGATCATCGCCCGCCTGTACGCGCTCAAGCGCGAACTGACCGACATGCGCGTGGCGGTGACTCCGATGCAGGACGTGGTGTCGCAACTCGTGCGCAACCACAACCCGCTGGTGCCGGAAGAGGTGCGGTTGTACTTCCGCGACGTGCTCGACCACACGGTGCGGGTCAACGACACGGTCGACGTGCTGCGCGACATGCTCGGCACTGCGCTGGGCGTCAACCAATCCCTGGTCACCCTGGCCCAGGGCGAGGTGGTCAAGCGCCTCGCCGGCTGGGCGGCGCTGCTGGCCGCGCCAACGTTGATCGCCAGCTGGTACGGGATGAACTTCGACGCCATGCCGGAGCTGCATGGGCGCTGGAGCTACCCGATCCTCATCGGCATCGTGGTGACCGTGATCGCCCTGCTCTACCGCTATCTCAGGAAGGTGCGCTGGCTGTAGCCCGGACGCGTCCTCGCGGTCCCGGGCGCGGGGAACCGCCGGCCACGCGCGACGGGCTAACGAAGGGGCGTGTCGTCCCAGCCTCCGTGCCGGCGCCGGTCCTTGCCGCTGCGGCGGTCTTCCTTGTCAGGCTCCCAGCGGATCTCCTCTCGCCGCTCATCGCCCTTCCGGCGCTCGACCCCGCTGCGGCGCTCGGGACCCTGGTAGCGGCCCTTCTGATCCTGCTTGTCGGCGATGCCCGCTCTCCCCTTCAGCCAGCCTCCCGGGATAGCGTTTCCCGGCTGGCTGGTCGCGGAAAAAAGTACACCCTACGGCCCGAAAGGCGCACCCGACACAGGGTCCCCGGCGCGAGCACCGCCTCGCTCCCGGCGAACCATTCTGGTTGGGATGGACGTCTGATGATCTGCACAACAGTATCGCCAGCGTGATACCCGCAATCCCCTGCGCTGCGTGCTTCGAATAATTGACGCATCGTAGTCCTCTGCGTCCCGGTCATTCGGCCGGGGCGCTTTTCTGTGTGGGTCGCACGAGCGGGGATGCCTTACGTCGCCATCGCCTGCAGCAGCAGGCCGGTGATGTAGGCGCAGTAGGTGCCCAGGGCATAGCCCAGCACCGCCATCAGCACGCCGACCGGCGCCAGCGACGGGTGGAAGGCGCTGGCCACCACGGGCGCCGAGGCGGCGCCGCCGATGTTGGCTTGCGAGCCGACGGCCATGAAGAACAGCGGCGCCTTGATCAGCTTGGCGATCACCAGCATCAGCACCGCGTGCACGGTGATCCAGACGAAGCCCAGCGCGAACAAGCGCGGCCGCTCCAGCAGCGCGCCCAGGTCCATGTGCATGCCGATGGTCGCGACCAGCACGTACAGCGCGGCCGAGCCGATCTTCGACGCGCCGGCGCCTTCGAGCTGGCGCAGTCGGGTGAAGCTCAGCAGCAGCCCCAGGGTGGTTGCGAACACCACGATCCAGAAGAACCCTGAGGTCAGGCTGTAGCGCGCGAGCTGCGGCGCCGCCGCGCCGATCCATGCCACCAGCGGGTCGGCAAGGGCATGCGCCAGGCCCGTCGCGCCCAGGCCCACGGCGAGGATCATCATCAGTTCCGGCAGGGTCAGCACGCGCGAATGCTCGGCCTGGTAAGTCTCGATGCGCTGTTTCATGTCCTCGATCGCGCGGGTGTCGGCGCCGGTCCAGCGGTCGAAGGCCTCCGCACGACCGGCCAGGAACAGCAGGATCGCAAGCCACACGCTGGCCACCAGCACGTCGACCGCGATGAACTGCCCGAACAGGTTGTCCTCGACCGCGAAGACCTCCTTCATTGCCGCCTGGTTGGCGCCGCCGCCGATCCAGCTGCCGGCGACCGTGGTCATGCCGCGCCAGGTGTCGCCGGCCACGGTCTGCGGTGACACCACCTCGAACACCGCGAACGCCACCAGCGCCCCGACCATCACCCCGACGGTGCCGACCAAGAACATGATCATCGCCTTGGGCCCGAGACGGGCGATGCCCTTGAAATCGATCGACAGGGTCAGCAGCACCAGCGCGGTCGGCAGCAGGTAGTCGCGCGCCATCGGATACAGGCCGCTGGCGCTGCCGTCGATGATCCCGAACGTGTTGTAAAGCGCCGGCACGAAGTAGCACAGCAACAGCGCAGGGACATAGGTGTAGAAGCGGTGCCAGCCGCCGGCGGTGCGCGAGGAGGTCCAGAACACCAGCCCCAGGGTGACTGCCAGCAGCCCAAGCACCACGGCATCGTTGGTGATCAACGCGGTGGTCTGTACGACATCCGGTTCCATTGCATCCCCTTGCCAGCGAAAGGTGGGGCCTGGCGCACCCTCAGGATCATCCGTCGACGCACCTCATTCCGGCAAGCGCCAATGCGGTGGGCCCAGGCCCACCTTACGGGCCGAGGTGCTGCTTGAGCCAGGCATTGACCGTGTCGTGCCATTGCACGCTGTTCTGCGGCTTGAGCACCCAGTGGTTCTCGTCGGGGAAGTACAGCAGCTTCGACTCGATGCCGCGCCGCTGCAGCGCGGTGAACGTCGACAGGCTCTGGTCCACCGGCACACGCATGTCGTTCTGCCCGGCGACGACCAGCATCGGCGTCTTCCACTTGTGGATATGCCGGGCGGGGTTGAACTTCTCGTAGCCGGCCGGGTTGTCGTAGACGGTGCCGCCGAACTCCCACTCCGTGAACCACAGTTCCTCGGTCACCAGTCCCATCGAGCGGGTGTCGAACACGCCGTTGTGGTTGACCAGGCAGCGGAACGGCGCCTTGCCGCCACGCTCGAACCAGTTGCCGGCGAGCCAGTTGACCATGTAGCCGCCATAGCTGGCACCGAGCGCGCAGGCGCGGTCGCCATCGAGGAAGGCGTACTGTTGTTGCGCCGCGGCCCAGCCGCGCTTGAGGTCCTCCAGCGGCTTGCCGCCCCAGTCGCCGGTGATCGCATCGGTGAAGGCCTGGCCGTAGCCGGTGGAGCCGTGGAAGTCGATCATCACCACGGCGTAGCCCTGGCCAGCATAGGTCTGCGGGTTCCAGCGGTAGCTCCAGCCATCGCCGAAGCTGCCCTGCGGGCCGCCGTGGATAAGGAAGGCAACCGGATAGCGCTGGCCCTCGCGGTAGTTCCAGGGCTTGAGCACGTAGCCGTGCACGGTGGCGTTTCTGGCGCCACGGAAGGTGAACTGCTCGTAGTCGCCAAAGGCCACGCCGGGCAGGCGTTCGGACGCAGTCTGGGTGATCGCGCGCAGGCTGCTGCCGTCGGGCTGCGCGACGTAGAGCACGTCACCGGTCTTGAGCGTCGCGCGGGTCAGCGCCAGCGTGCCGCCGGCGAGGTCGAATCCCGACACGCTGCCGTCGCCGACCAGGCGGGTGACTTCGCCGCTGGCAATGTCGACACGGAACAGCGGGTACTGGCCAATGTCCTGCGCAGTGACGTAGAGCGCGCGGCCGTCCTCCGACACGACGACCTTGCTCGGCGATCGGTCCCATCTCGGCGCGATCTCGCGCTTGGTGCCGGTGGCCAGGTCCATCATCATCAATGCGTAGCGGTCGGCTTCGAAGCCGGCGCGTTTCATCGCGCGATAGAACAGCGTGCCGCCATCGGCGCCGAACACCGGGCCGGCATCCCAGGCGGGGTTGTCGGCGGTGAGGTTGACCGGCGCGGCCTTGCCTTCGGCGTCGAGGCGATAGAGGTCGAAGTTGGTCGACCAGGGCTCGGTGCGGCCGGCGATGCGCGCGCTGGCGACCAGCGAGCGGCCGTCCGGCGCCCAGGTGTAGTCCTCGTTGCCGCCGAAGGGCTTGGCAGGAATGTCGCCGTCGAGCGCATGGCTGATCGCAGTCGCGCCCGCGACCGGCTTGGCCTTGGCGGCAGGAAGCGTGGCCACGTACAGGCGACTGCGGCGGCCATCCTTCCAGGTGTCCCAGTGGCGCACGAACAGCCGGTCGTGGACCACGCCACTGGTCTTGGCAGCGGTCGTATCGTCGAGGCGCTTTTTGGTGCACGCGAAAACATTCTCGCTCGAATCGCACTGCGCGAAGGTGTCGGAACTGAAAGCGACGCGGCTGCCATCCGGCGACAACTGGTAGGTGCCGACATCCAATGCGAACGCGGTCAGCTGGCGCGGCGTACCCCCCGCGACGGGCATGGCGTAAAGCTGCTGGGTCCCATTCTTGCCGCTGAGGAAATAGACCGTGCCGCCGTCGGGCGAGAGCGCCGGAGAGTTGACGTTCCAGCCTTCCGGCGTGATCCGCCGGGGCGGCGCCATGTCACGCGTGCGCAGGTTGCGCGCATGCAGCGCGGTGCTGGACTTGTTGCCGTCGAAGTCGACCTCGCGCTGGGCGAACACCACCACCGCGCCGTCGGGCGACAGCGTCGGCGAGGACACGCGGGTGAGGCTGGCGAGGTCGCGGGCCTGCAGGCCACGTTCGGTGGCAGCCGGCGCCGCGGCCGGCAATGCCAGCAACATCATCAGCAGCAGGGGGGACAGGCGCATCATCGGATCTCCAGGCGGACGAATGGAATCATTGGTACCCGATCGCCACCGCCACCACAAGGGCGACCGCTGCGGCGAGCGTGAGCTTGAGCAGCAGCGGCCAGACGAAGCGGAACCAGCGGTCGTAGGGGATCCCGGCGATGCCGAGGATGCTCATCAGCACGATGCTGGTCGGAACGATCATGTTGGAAAGGCCATCGCCGAACTGGTAGGCCAGGACGGCGGTCTGGCGGCTGATGCCGACCAGATCGGCCAGCGGCGCCATGATCGGCATGGTCACAAAAGCCTGGCCGCTACCCGAGGGGATGAAGAAGTTGAGCAGCGACTGGATCAGCAGCATGCCGACTGCCGCGCCGTAGGCACCAACCGCCTGCAGCGGGCCGGATAGCGCATGCACGATCGTGTGCAGCACCTGGCCGTCCTCCAGCAGCAGCGCGATCGAGCGTGCGAAGCCGATCAGCAGCGCCGTGATCGCGAGTTCCGAGGCGCCGACGCCGAAATGGCGCGCGGTGGCGGAGGGGCCAAGACCGCCGACCAGCCCGGCCAGCAGGGCTAGGGCCAGGAACAGCGCGCCCAGCTCCACCAGGTACCAACCGCGCAGCGAAATACCCCAGACCATGGCCACGAGCGTGGCCATGGCCAGCAGCAGCACCAGCTTGCGGCGACCATCGAATGGCGGTGCTTCGGTCAGGGGCGGATGCGCGGGCTCGATCCCCGCCATTAGGCTGGCCGATGGGTCGGCTTGTACCCTGCGTGCGTACGACCACACGTGGTGCACGCCGATCGCCACGAACGGTACGAACAGCGCCAGCCGGAACTCCCAGCCCGAGGTCGGCGCCAGCCCGGCCACGCCCTGTGCCACCTGCACCGTGAACGGATTCAGCGCCGCCACCCCGTAGCCGATGCCGTAGCCGCCGACCATGATCCCCACCGCGGTGATCGCGTCCATCCGCATCGCCAGGCACAGCGAGATCAGCATTGCGGCGAACGGGATGTATTCCTCGGCGACGCCGAGCGCGCCCGAGCCTGCGGCGAACACGCTCATGCCGACGATGATCAGCGCCCCGGGGCTGTGGCCGATGCGCTTGAGGATCCAGCCCAGCACCGCGTCGATCATGCCGGTGGCGCGCAGCACCGCAATCGCGCCGCCGACCAACAACACGAAGAAGATGATGTCTCCGGCCGCCGCCATCGCCCGCGGCACCACCGTGAACAACGCCGTGGGCGGCAGCACGACCCGCTCACCCACTTGGGCATAGGTGCCGGACACCACCAGCGCATGGCCCTTGCCGTCGTCCACCGTCTGGAAGCTGCCCTGCGGCAGGACCCAGGTGCTGGCCAGCGCGATCGCCATCATCGCGAACAGCAGCACCAGGGTATGCGGCACGCGCAGCGTGAATTTCATCGGAAGCTCCGGCCTGTCACCGGCGCAGTATAGGCAGGCGACCGAAGGCTGGTCGATCCGGCCTTTTCAGGCACCACGGTCGAAGGTCTCGACCAGCGCCTGGTGCCAGTCCGGCAACTCGAGTCCGTACTCCGCAACCAGGCGGCTGCTGTCGAGCATGGCCCACGCCGGGCGTGGTGCCGGCGTCGGGTACTCGCTGGTGGCGATGGCTTCGACACGCGGAACACGCGCCAGCAGGCCCCGGGCATCGGCCTGCGCGAATATCGCTTCGGCGAAGCCGTGCCAGCTGGTCTGGCCACCGGCAACCAGATGGCGCACGCCGGAATCCAGGACGCCCTGCCGCAGGATCGCAGCACTGGCATCGGCGATCAGCCAGGCGGGCGTCGGCGAGCCGACCTGGTCGGCCACCACCCGCAATGTATCGCGCGCGGTGCCCAACCGCAGCATCGTTCGCAGAAAGTTCTGGCCATGCAGCGCATAGACCCACGCAGTGCGCAGGATCAGGTGGTGGCATCCGCTCTGCCCGATCGCGCGTTCGCCTTCGAGCTTGCTGCGGCCGTAGGCGCCAAGCGGGGCGGTGGGATCGTCCTCGCGCAGGGGCCGGTTGCCGGTTCCGTCGAATACATAATCAGTCGAGTAATGCACCAGCAGTGCGCCTTGGGCTGCGCACGCCGCGGCGAGCACACCCGGGGCCTCGGCATTGGCACGGAAGGCCGCATCGCAATCGTCCTCGGCGCGGTCGACGGCGGTGTAGGCGGCGGCATTGACCACCACGTCGGGGGCGATCCGCGCGATCAGCCCGGGCAGTTCCGCGGGCCGGTCGAAGTCGGCCGCCTCGCATGCGCTGCCGTCGGCCAGCAAACCCGTGCGGGTGGTGCAGACCACGTCCGCGAGCGGTGCGAGGCTGCGGCGCAATTCATGGCCGACCTGGCCGTTGGCGCCGAACAGCAGGATCTTCATTCCAGGTACTTGGGCAGGCGCTCGAGCGGAACCTCGGCAAGAAATGGCGCCTTGCCATCCTTGTCGGACAGCCGGGGAGCGGACACCGGCCAGTCAATGGCGAGGTCGGCGTCGTTCCAGCGGATCGCGGCGTCGGCGTCGGCGTCATAGGTCGCGGTGCACAGATAGTTGAAAACGGCGCGCTCGCTCAGGGTCACGAAGCCGTGGGCGAAGCCTTCCGGGACCCAGAACTGGCGCCTGTTCTCCGCGCTCAGCACCACCGCGGCCCAGCGCCCGAAATGCGGCGAGCCGCGGCGGATGTCGACCGCGACATCCCAGACTTCGCCCTCGATCACCGAGATGTACTTGCCTTGTGGGCTGGGCCACTGGTAATGCAGGCCGCGCAAGACGCCCTGCGCCGACGACGAGACATTGCCCTGCACGAACGCCGGCTGCAGGCCATGCGCGGCGAGCTTGTCGTGGTTGAAGGACTCGTAGAAGAAGCCGCGCTCGTCGCCGAACAGCCGCGGTTCGATGACCAGGCAGCCCGGCAGGTCGGTCTCGATCACCTTCATGGCACGAAGCCGCGCTCGGCCAGGCCCAGCAGGTACTTGCCATATCCATTCTTCGCCAGCGGCTTGGCCAGCACCTCGAGCTGCGCGGCATCGATCCAGCCGTTGTTCCAGGCGATCTCCTCCGGGCAGCACACGCGCAGGCCCTGGCGGGCCTCGATGGTTTCGATGTAGTTGCTGGCCTCGAGCAGGGACTGGTGGGTGCCGGTGTCGAGCCAGGCATAACCGCGGCCGAGCTGTTCCAGGTGCAGTGACGACTCGTCGAGGTAGCAGCGGTTGAGGTCGGTAATCTCAAGTTCGCCGCGCGGAGAGGGGTCGAGCGCGGCGGCGAAATCGCTGGCGCGGCCATCGTAGAAATACAGGCCGGTCACGGCGTAGTTCGAGCGCGGGTGATCGGGCTTCTCCTCGAGTCCGACCACCCGGCCCTCGGCGTCGAAATCCGCGACGCCGTAGCGCTCGGGATCGCTGACCCAATAGCCGAACACCGTGGCGCCCTGCTCGCGCGCATCGGCCCGCTGCAGCAGGCTGGTCAGGCCAGGACCGTGGAAGATGTTGTCGCCCAGCACCAGGCAGCTCGGACCGCCGTCGAGGAAGTCGCGGCCGATCAGCAAGGCCTGCGCCAACCCGTCCGGGCTCGGCTGCGCCGCGTATTCGATGCGCATGCCCCATTGCGTGCCGTCGCCCAGCAGCGCCTGGAACAGCGGCTGCTCGTGCGGGGTGTTGATCACCAGCACCTCGCGGATGCCTGCCAGCATCAGCACGCTGAGCGGGTAATAGATCATCGGCTTGTCGTAGACCGGCAGCAGTTGCTTGCTGATCGACTGGGTCAGTGGATACAGCCGCGTGCCCGATCCGCCGGCGAGGACGATGCCACGCCGCGCGGTCATGCCGCAACTCCGCCGATCCGCTCGAGCCGGTAGCTGCCGTCAAGCACGCGCTGAACCCAGTCGCCATGCGCGAGATACCAGTCCACGGTGTCGGCCATGCCCTGCTCGAAGCTGTGCTGCGGTCGCCAACCGAGTTCGCCCTGCAGCTTGTCGGCGTCGATCGCGTAGCGGCGGTCGTGCCCGGGCCGGTCCGCGACATGGGTCACCTGCGAGAAGCGCGCCTGGCCGTCCGCGCGCGGGCGGCGCTCGTCGAGCAAACGGCACAGGGTCTCGACCACCGTGATGTTCTCGCGCTCGGCGTCGCCGCCGACGTTGTAGGTCTCGCCCACGCGGCCACCTTCGAGCACCGCGTGGATCGCGGCGCAGTGGTCACCGACATAGAGCCAGTCGCGCACGTTGCGGCCGTCGCCGTAGACCGGCAGGGGATCGCCCGCCAGCGCCTTGGCGATGATCAGCGGCACGAGTTTTTCCGGGAACTGGTATGGGCCGTAGTTGTTCGAACAATTGGTGGTCAGCACTGGCAGCCCATAGGTGTGGTGGAAGGCGCGCACCATGTGGTCGGACGCGGCCTTCGAGGCCGAATACGGCGAATTGGGCGCGTACGGCGTCTGCTCGGTGAACTTGCCGCTGTCGCCGAGCGAACCGTAGACCTCGTCGGTCGAGACGTGCAGGAAGCGGAAGCCGACCCTCTCGTCGCCCTCCAGCCCGCGCCAATAGTCGCGCACCTGTTCCAGCAGGGCCAGGGTACCGACGACATTGGTCTGCACGAAGGCAGCCGGACCGTCGATGGAGCGGTCGACGTGGCTCTCGGCGGCGAAGTTGACCACCGCATCGGGACGATGCTCGGCCAGCAGCCGGCCCACCAGTGCTGCGTCGCCGATGTCGCCGTGGACGAAGCGGTGGTTCGGATCGTCGTCGAGCGCTGCCAGTGTGTCGAGGTTTCCGGCATAGGTCAGTGCATCGAGGTTGATGATGCGGATGCCGCGGGACGCGGCGTCGAGGACGAAATTGCCCCCGATGAAGCCGGCTCCGCCGGTCACGAGCCAGGTCGGCACATGGAACTCCTGATTGACGTTGGAAGTTGCAGCTAAGCGCAGGATGACTGACTCAGAACGGGATGTCGTCGTCCGAGAAGTCGTCCGCGGCCGGCTGCTGCTGCGCCGGTGCCTGGCGCCGCTGTGGCGCGGCCGACTCCTGCCGCTGCGGACGCGCACCGCCACCACCACCGCCCTCGCCACGACCACCGAGCATCTGCATCTCGTTGGCGATGATGTCGGTGTAGTAGCGTTTCTGGCCGTCGTCGCCGGTGTGCTCGCTGTAGCGGATCTCGCCCTCGATGTAGACCTGCGAGCCCTTGCGCAGGTACTCGCCGGCGATCTCGCCGAGCTTGCCGAAGAAGGTCACCCGGTGCCACTGGGTCTCCTCCTTGGTCTCGCCTTCCTTGGTCTTGCGCACGGAGGTGGTGGCGAGGCTGGCCTTGGTGATCGCCATGCCGCCCTGGGTGTACTTGGTCTCCGGATCGTTGCCGAGGTTGCCGACCAGGATCGCCTTGTTGATGCCACGTGCCATGGGATTTCCTTGAGGTGTCGTCGCCTGAACGGGCGACCAGCCTCCGATTATAAGCGTTCGCCGGGGATCGGCCTGCACCTTGGCATGGGGTCGGGAAAGTCCGCATCGGACGGTCACGGCGGATTCGTATAATCCGCCCTCGCCCCCGCAGGATCATGCATGCCCCCCAACGCGAGCCAGCAGGCGCCTGCCGCCGCGCCACGCCCCGGCCTGGCCCTGCCCGCCGTCCAGGCCCTGATTGCCGCCGACATGGCCGCGGTCGACGCGCTGATCCGTCGCCGGCTGGCGTCGGACGTGGTGCTGGTCAACCAGATCGGCGAGCACATCGTCAAGGCCGGCGGCAAGCGCCTGCGGCCGATGCTGCTGCTGCTCGCCGCGCGCGCCATGGGCCATGCCGGCACCGACGCGCACCAGCTTGCGGCGGTGATCGAGTTCATCCACACCGCCACCCTGCTGCATGACGACGTAGTCGACGACTCCGACCTGCGCCGTGGCCGGCGCACCGCCAACGCACTGTGGGGCAACGCGCCCAGCGTGCTGGTCGGCGACTTCCTGTATTCGCGCAGTTTCCAGTTGATGGTCGAACTCGACCGCGTCGAGGTCATGCGCATCCTCGCCGACACCACCAATGCCATCGCCGAGGGCGAGGTGTTGCAGCTGTTGCACGTGCGCAATCCCGACACCGACGAAGCCGCCTACCTGGACGTGGTCGAACGCAAGACTGCGGTGCTGTTCGCCGCCGCGACCCGCCTGGGCGCCCTGCTCGCGGATGCGGACGCAGACACCCAGACGCGCCTCCACGACTATGGCCTCAATCTCGGCTACGCGTTCCAGATGGCCGACGACGTGCTCGACTACAGCGCCGACGAATCCGTGCTGGGCAAGCACCTGGGTGACGACCTTGCCGAAGGCAAGGCCACCCTGCCGCTGATCCATGCCATCGCGCAGGCCGATGCCCCCACCCGCACGCGCCTGCGCGACATCGTCGCGCACGGTGAACCCGACGCCCTTCCCGAAGTCCTGGCAGCGATCCGCGCCTCGCGCAGCCTCGACTACAGCCGCAGGCGCGCGCAAGCGTACGCGGAGGCGGCGGAAGCGGCGCTGGACGGCCTGCAGGACAATGCGGCGGTCGCCGCCTTGCGCGGCCTCGCGCGCTATGCGGTGGAGCGTGACGCCTGACCGCATCACCACTCAGGCGATGCCGAGCCCAGGAATGGCGCTGATCGCGCAGGGGTCGAAGCCACCGAGTTCTGCGAAGTGGCGTCCGCGTTCTGTGTAATCGCGGTAGGTGCCGAAGCTGGGCGCACCCGGCGACAGCAGCAGCACGCCCTGACCCGCCAGCACCGCCCGCGCCTGGCCGACGGCATCTGTGAGGTCACGGGCCTGGTGCAGCACGAATCCCGCTTCCACCGCCAGCGGCCGCAAGATTGCGTGGATGCGCGGGCCGTTCTGGCCCATGCACACGATGGTGATTGGCGCCTGGCCGCGCATGGCCTGCACGAAGCCGTTCCAGTCCAGGCCACGGTCGTGCCCGCCGACCAGCACGGCAACACGGTCGCCGCGGTAGACCTCCAGCGCCGCCAGGGTGGCATGCGGCGTGGTGCTGATGGAGTCGTTGACCCAGCTGATCCCGGCGCGAGTGCCCAGCACCTGCAGACGGTGCGGCAGCGGCTGGAATCCCGCCGCATGCGGCGCCAGAGCTGTCGCATCCAGGCCGAAGGCCTCGATGGCGGCCAGCGCCGCACACAGGTTGCCGCGGTTGTGTCGGCCCGGCAACGGCATGTCCCCCGTTCCGAGGACCGGCGTATCGCCACGGTGCACGACCTCTCCGCGCAGGTGCCAGCCATCCTCGCGGCCGAACCAGCGCAGGTCGCAATCGTGGAGTTGCGGGCCCAGGGCGGCCAGCCGCGGGTCCGCGGAATTGAGCACTGCGATCCGCGGCCTGGCGTCGGTCAGCAGCGCCAGTTTGTCCTCGACGTAACGCTGCTCGCTGCCATGCCAGTCGAGGTGCTCCGGAAAGACATTAGTGACCACCGCGATCTCGGGCCGCACTCCGCTGCCGGCCAGGTCACGCGTCTGGTAACTGGACAGCTCGATGGCCCAGGCCTGGGCCTCGCCGTCGAGCAGTTCCAGCAGGGGCATGCCGATGTTGCCGGCTAGCGCCGTGCGCACCCCGCCCGCACGCATCAGGTGTGCCAACAGCGCGGTGGTCGTGCTCTTGCCCTTGGTGCCGGTGACGCACACCGTGCGTGCATCCGGAGTTTCCGCGAACCACAGCGCAGTGCCGCTGACGAAACGTGTGCCGCGTGCCTGCGCGGCGAGCAGTTCGGGCCGGTAAGCGCTGATCCCGGGCGACTTGATCACGATCGCGAACGCCGCCAGCCGCTCCGCGGTCGTCTCGGATTCGACCGCGAGTGCGGGATCGCCCAACGCCGCGGCGTCCTCGGCTTCCTCGGCGTTGCAGAACAGTGTCAATGCGAGGGCGGTGGATTCTGCAGCCGAATCCCTATTCCCGATTTCCCGCCCGCGCAAAGCGCGATACGCCGCGCGCCCCTCGCGGCCCCAGCCCCACAGCGCAATGCGCCCGCCGGAGGCGGCGACGGCCTCAAGCTGCGAAATGCGCATGCACGCGGCCCCAGACACCCGATGGAACCCCGTGTGCCGCATCCAGCGCCAGCAGCGGTCCGATGGCGAGGGCGTCGCTGTCGAGCTGCGGCAGGATCTCGCGCGCGAAGCGCTGCACGATGGCGTCCTCGCGCCATTCCGGGCGCGCGGCCAGCGCCGCCATCGCCGCACGCGACTCGCGGCCCTCGCCCACGCATTCGAAGGGCTTGTGGTCCTGGAACTCAAGCAGCGCGTCGTAACCGGCGGCCTGCGCCGGGTCGTCGAGCAGGTTGCGGCCGAAGATCCGCATCAGCCGCGGCTTGGGCAGGAACGGCGCCAGTGCCAGGAACACGAAGTGGCACTTGGGGCAAATCCCGCACCAGCGGTTGACGGGGCGCTCGCCGAGGATGTGGAAATTGCGGTTGCAGCTGGAGAAATACGCGTCGTAGCGATCGAGGCGCGCGAACTGCCGCGCCACCGCCAGCTCGCTCAGCGGCCGCAGCAGCGAGTAGTAGCGCAGGTCGGCGGCGACGTGGCTGCGCAGGTGGGCAGCAAAGGCCTGCTCGAAGGCCCAGCCCTTGGACCACTGATGGTTCACTTCCCCCGTGCCCTCGATGACGCTGCCGTAGCTGGCCGAATGCTCGTTGGAGAACACCACCTGGTCGACGCCGTGCAGGATCGCGGCAAAGGCGAGGATCGCGGAATTGATCGCGGTCACCGGGATGTGGCCGTTGTACGCGCCCTGGCGGTTGAACTCGAACAGCTGTGGCGCCAGTTGGCGGCCGAGGTTGAGGGTGGGCAGCCCGGTGCGCGCAGCGCAGGCGCCGATCAGTTGCGAACTGCCGATCCAGGTCACCGTCTGCGCGACCCCGGCGACGCGCAACGCCTCGATCGACACCAGCGAGTCCTTGCCGCCGCCGATTGCGGTCAGCGCGTGCTCGCGCAGGCCGGCGACCGGCGCTACCGCGCCCTCACTCCAACCCCTCTCCCGCACCGCGGGAGAGGGGCTTTCAGCATCCCTTCTCCCGCCTGCGGGAGAAGGTGCCCAAAGGGCGGATGAGGGTGCGCCCGCGACCGGAAAGCGGATGCGCCCGTGCAGGTTCAAGCCATTCCGGTACGCAAACTCGCCCAAGCCATGGACGTAGACATCCTCCAGCAATGCCGCAGTGCTGGAATCGATGGCGTCGGAATCGATCCGGATCTCGCCAGGCACCGCCGCCTTGTAATAGCTCACGCCAGCGATGAGGTGCAGCAGACTAAGTGCACGCTGCGCGGCCTGTGCACGCGCCTCGTCGAGCGCGAACGGAGCCCCGGGCACGCTGACGATTTCCACCAGCTCCGGACCGTCGTCGAAGGCGTAAACCAGGTGTGCGATGCCCCGCTCGGCGTCGAATCCGCAGCGTACGAAGCGGAAGGCGCGAATCGCGTCGCGATTGAATGGCTGCTCAGTCATGCGAGGGCGCCGGGACTCGGGGAAAGCCGGGTGCGGTCGGCAAACGACGATTCACTCGATCACCTCCTCGTCCGGCATTCGACGCCGGTTGTAGGTATTGGCCATGACGAAGCCGTAGGCGCCGGTGTCGGCCACCACGATCACGTCGCCCTCGCTGGTCGCGTCCGGCAGCAGGCGCGCGGTGCCGAGCACGTCGCTGGACTCACAGATCGGTCCGACCACGTCGAAGGGCCTGTCGGCCGCTTCGTCGATGCGTGAAAGGTTGTGCACGCCGTGCCAGGCGTCGTACAGCGCCGGCCGCATCAGCGTATGCATGCCGGCGTCCAATCCGATACGGCGCACGCCCTGCTTCTCCACCACCTGGGTCACCCGCGCCAGCAGCACGCCGCACTCCGCGACCAGGTAGCGGCCGGGTTCGACCGCCAGCGCGTAGCGCGGCCACGCCGCCTTGAGCTCGGCCAGGCCCGCGCCCCAGGCGTCCAGATCGAAAGGCTCGGCGTCGGGCTTGTACGGGATCGGCAGGCCGCCACCGATGTCGAGGGTGTCGACGGTGCCGATGGCATCGGCGAACCCGGCCAGGTCGGCGTACACCTCGCGCCAGTGCGTCGGTGCCACGATGCCGCTGCCCAGGTGCGCGTGCAGGCCGGTGATGCGCGCCTCCAGTGCGCGCGCGGTGGCGACAAAGGCATCGATTGCCGCGACCGGCAGTCCGAACTTGGACGTTGGGCCGCCGGTGACCACCTTGGCGTGGTGGCCGTCGCCGCGGCCCAGGTCCAGGCGCAGCCACAGCGCGCGGCCGCGGAACAGCTCCGGCCAGCGCTGCAGCGCCTCGATGTTGTCGACGGTCACGGTGACCCCGCGTGCGAACGCGGCCTCGTATTCCACGCGCGGCGCGAAACTCGGGGTGAACAGCACCCGTGACGGATCCAGCACCGGCAGAACCGCGAACACATGCGCAAGCTCGCCCAGCGACACGCACTCCAGCCCGAAACCTTCATCGGCCAGCGCCTGCAGCAACGCGGGGTGCGCATTGGCCTTGATCGCGTAGTAACGATGGTCGACTGCCTCGACCGCGGCCAGCGCACGCGCGCGTTCGCGCAGGGTCGGCAGGTGGTAGACGTAGCGCGGCGTGCCGCGGGCAGCGCTTTCGAGCAGGCGGCTGCGCTGCGCCTGCCACCACGGCGCGATGCGTGGGCGACGGCCGTGCGCGCTGCCTGCCTCCTGAAGGCTGCGCCAGCTCGGGCCGAAGACTCCGGGGTCTTGCACCGGCATCGCGCCGCTGTCGATCAGGGCCGCGTGCAGCTCCGGCAGCAGGCCGTCGGCATCGGCCTCGTCGATCACGAAGGTCAGGTTGAGGTCGTTGGAGGACTGCGAGATCAGGTGCACGCGCTCGTGGCCGAACGTGGCCCAGACCGCGGACAGCCGGTGCAACAACGAGCGCATGCCGCGCCCGACCAGGGTGATCGCCGCGCAGGGCGTGATCACCTTGACCCGGCAGACCTGCGCCAGGTCGGCCGACAGCTCGGCGAGCACGTCGGTGCTGACCAGGTTCTCCCCCGGATCCAGCGACACGGTGACATTGGTCTCGGAGGAGCCGATCAGGTCCACCGACAGGCCGTGGCGACGGAAGCGCTCGAACACGTCGGCGAGGAAGCCGACCTGCTGCCACATGCCAATGCTCTCCATCGACACCAGCACGATGCCGTCGCGACGGCTGATCGCCTTGACCCCCGGCACGGTTTCCGCGGCGCCGTCGATCCGGGTCCCTGGCAGGTGCGGGCGCTGCGTGTCGAGGATTGCCATCGGCACGCCGGCGTCGCGGCAGGGCTTGATCGAGCGCGGGTGCAATACCTTGGCGCCGGTGGTGGCGATTTCCTGCGCTTCGGCGTAATCCAGCCGGGTCAGCAGGCGCGCGTCGGGCACCTCGCGCGGGTCGGCACTGAACATGCCCGGCACGTCGGTCCAGATTTCCACCCGCCGCGCGCCGAGCAGGGCGCCGAAGTATGCCGCCGAGGTGTCGGAACCGCCACGCCCCAGGATCGCGGTGCCGCCATCGGCGTGGCGGGCGATGAAACCCTGGGTCAACAGCAGGCGCGAGGGCTGCGCGGCAAAGCGCGTGCGCCAGGCGTCGTCGGACTCGCGGCGGCAGTTCACCGACAACCGCGTCGACCAGGGACTCTGGTTCGGCAGTGCCAGCGCGTCGAGCCAGTCGCGCGCGTCGCACCAGCCAATGTCGAGCCCCTGCGCGCGCAGGTACGCGGCGCCCAGGGTCGACGACAGCAACTCGCCCTGCGCCAGCAGCTCGGCCTGCCAGTCGTACGGGCGCGTGGCCGCGCGCGGATCGTCCAGCAGCAGGTGCAGCGCCTCGATGCGCGCCGCCAGCACGCTGTCGACATCGAGGTCCAGCGTCTGCGCGAACCCGCGGTGCTGCGTCACCAGCGCCTCGACCTGTGCCGGACCATCGTCCACGCCGTCGGCGATCGCGGACAGCGCATTGGTCACGCCCGACAACGCCGAGACCACGACCAGCGCCCGCTCGCCCTCGCCGGCGCGCGCACGCGCCAGGCGACCGATGCAATCCCAGCGCGCGCGCTGCGACACCGAACTACCGCCGAACTTGAGCACGGTCCAGCGGTCGCGGGAAGGGACGGAAGGCATAGAATGCTCGTTCGCCCGCTGCGGGCGCGAGTCGGCAATTGTAGGGCGCTCGCCGCAGCCCGTCGAAGACCCGTCGGATCGATCTTCCACAAGGCGTGCCCGAATGACCCACCGCCGCTACGTGCAGATGGACGTGTTTGCCGACCGCCCCGGCGCCGGCAACCCGCTCGCCGTGGTGCTCGACGGCGGCGGCCTCGACGACGACGCCATGCAGGCGATCGCGCGCTGGACGCGCCTGCCCGAGACGACCTTCGTCTTCCCCGCCACGAGCGCAGAGGCCAGCTATGGCCTGCGCATCTTCAGCCCGCGCCGCGAGGTGCCGTTCGCCGGCCATCCCAGCGTCGGCACGGCGCATGCGGTACTCGACGCCGGAATGGCCACGCCTCGCGACGGCCTGCTGGTGCAGGCGGGCGCGGCCGGCTTGCTGCCACTGCAGGTGGTGGGCCAGCGACGCAGGCGCACCATCGCCGTGCGTGCGCCGCGCTCGCGCGTGGTCGAAGTCGCGTCCGCCGACGATCCCCGCCTGCGCGCCGTGGTGCGCGGCCTGTCCCTGGGAAGCCTGCCCCCGGCGCTGGTCGAGGGTGGGCGGCGCTGGTGGCTGGTCGAGATCCGCGACGAAGCCACGTTGCGCGGCGCGACCCCGGATTGGACGGCGATCACCGCGCTGGCCGAGGCCACGGGCAGCATGGGCCTGTGCATCTACGCACGCAGCGACGACCCGGTCTACTACCTCGCCGTGCGCGCCTGGGTCGGCGGCGCGGCGACGCCATTCGAGGACGCCGCGTCCGGCGCCGCCAACGCCAGTCTGGCCGCCTGGTTGGGCTCGCAGGACGCCCTGCCCGGCCATGACGGCCGCTACCGCGTCAGCCAAGGGCGCGAGGTCGGCTACGACGCGATCATCGACCTGCATGTGGACGACGACGGCGAGGTCTGGTCGGGCGGCCGCGCCTGCAGCGTGGTCACCGGCCAGATTGTCTGGTGATGCGCCGCGGCGTGACGGGACGCGCACGCTGCATGGCCTGTGCGCTTGCTTCCTGGCCGATGCGAAGCATCGCGCGCGGTAGCTGCATGCAGGGCAGCAGGCTGCGCCTGCCACGGGCTCAGCGTGTGTCGTCCGCGATGTACACCGGCTCGCCGTCGACCCAGGTCGCGCGGATGCGCAGCGCATGCAGGCGATCCGGCGGCACGGTCAACGGGTCGCCGTCGAGCAACACGAAGTCCGCACGCAGTCCCGGCGCCAGCCGCCCGAGCGCCGATTCGTCACGGCCCGCATAGGCCGCATCGCGGGTGAAGCCGTGCAGCGCTTCTGCTACACGGAGCCGCTGCCCCGGCAGCCAGCCGCCGGGCGGATGGCCATCGCGGTCCTGGCGGGTGACCGCGGCTTGCAGGCCCAGCCGCGGATCCACCGATTCCACCGGGAAATCCGAGCCCAGCGCCAGCCGCGCGCCGGCATCGAGCAGGCGCCGCCAGGCGTAGGCGCCCTGCAGGCGCTGCGTGCCCACGCGCGCTTCCGCCCACGGCATGTCCGAGGTCGCGTGGGTGGGCTGCATCGAAGCGATCACGCCCAGTTGCGCAAAGCGCGGGATGTCCTCGAGCGCCACCACCTGGGCGTGCTCCACGCGCCAGCGGTGGTCGCTGCCCGACTCTGCGCCCAGCACCTGGGCGAAGGTGTCGAGCACGATGCGGTTGCCACGGTCGCCGATGGCGTGCCCGGCGACCTGAACGCCGCAGCCGCGCGCTTTGCGCACCGCGGCCTCGAACTCCGCCGGCTGGGTGACCAGCAGGCCACGATGCCCTGGCTCGTCGCTGTAGTCCTCGAGCAACGCGGCACCGCGGCTGCCCAGCGCGCCGTCGACGTAGAGCTTCACCCCGCGCATCTGCAGGCGACCGCCCGGGTGTGCATACAGGCCGTGCGCGCACAGGTCCGCCAGTGCCTCGCGGTCGCCGTCGGCATAAGCGGCGATCCGCAGCGGCAGCCGGTCTGCGTCGGCGAAGCGGCGCATCAGCGCGAGGTCGGCCTGGGTGGTGCCCATGTCGTGCACGCCGGTCAGGCCGTTGCGCACCGCGGCATCAAGGGCGCGTTGCAATGCCTGCTCGCGCAGCGCCTCGCCCGCAGGCGGCACCACCGACTCCACCAGCTCGGCGGCGGTATCGATGAAGACGCCACTGGGCAGGCCATCGCCGCCGCGCAGGATGCGGCCGCCTTCGGGCTGCCAATCGCCCGCGAGATCGCGCGGCACCGCCCGCATCGCCGCCGAATTCGCCCAGCCGGCATGGCCGTCGATCCGCTCCAGCCACACCGGGCGATCGGGGAAGGCGGCATCGAGATCGGCGGCGGTCGGGAACACCTGTTGCGGCCAGCGGTTCTGGTCCCAGCCACGACCGAGCAGCCAGGCGCCCTCGGGCAGGTCGCGTGCGAACGCCAGCAGGCGGGCGATGACCTCGGCCTTGTCGGCGGCGTCGACCAGGTCGGCCCGCAGCAGGGCATGGCCGAGGCCCATCACGTGGCCGTGGGCATCGATCAGGCCCGGGATCACGATGGCATCTCGCGCATCGATGCGCTCGGCCGCCGGGTAGCGCGCGGCCAGTTCGGCCGCGCCGCCGACGGCCAGTACGCGCCCGTCGCGACTCCAGGCGATCGCTTCCGCCAGCGGATGCGCAGGGTCGGAGGTGTGGATGCGGGCGGCGGTCAGCAGCCGGACCTCGGCCGCCTGCGCGGTGACGGCGAGCAGGCAAAGCAGGGCGGTGCAGGACAGGCGGCGCATGCGGGGCATCCAGAGCGGGTATGCCGCCACTATGCCGGCGCGCCGCGGGCGCGGCAATGCTGCGCAGCGCGATGCCGACCTCCACGTGAAAAAAACAAAGGAGCCGTTCGGCTCCTTCGTCTGCTCACAATGGCGTCGAGTAGTGC
>JALZMP010000173.1 GCA_030858145.1 Pseudomonadota bacterium | reverse complement strand
GCTCGGGAGACAGGGTCAGCAGGGCGCGGGCGTGCCCCATCTCCAGTCGGCCGGCCTCGAGCAACGCGCGGATCGCCGGCGGCAGCTCAAGCAGGCGCAGGAGGTTGGAGACCGATGCACGCGAGCGGCCGACCGTTTCCGCCGCCTGGGCGTGGGTGAGGTCGAACTCGTCAATCAGGCGCTCCAGCGCATGCGCCTCCTCCAGCGGGTTGAGGTCCTCGCGCTGGATGTTCTCGATCAACGACATCGCCACCATGGTGCGGTCGTCGACACTGCGCACGACCGCCGGAATCTCCTGCAGACCGGCCAGCCTGGACGCACGCCATCGGCGTTCGCCGGCGATGATCTCGAAGGTCCGGTCGGGCAGTTCGCGGACCACGATCGGCTGGATCACGCCCTGCGAGCGGATCGACTCGGCGAGTTCGTCGAGCTTGTCCTCGTCCCAGTGCTTGCGCGGCTGGTACTTGCCGGCGGCCAGCGCATCGAGAGGGAGGTGGCGCAGCTGGTCCTGGTCGCTGGCTTCGAGTGCCGGCGCGGCTGCGGCGGCATTGGGACCGAGCAGGGCCTCGAGGCCGCGGCCGAGGCCGCGCTTCTTCGCCGGACTGCGCTTGGTGGACGTGCCCTTGCCCGGTGCGGACTTGGCGGCGCTCATGCCGGGGTCTCCATGGGGGTGTGCTCCTGTGTCTGGGCGCGGGTGGCCAGGTCGCGTTCGCGCTGGCGGCGCAGTATCTCGCCGGCGAGGCCGAGGTAGGCCACCGCGCCGCGGCTGCCCTTGTCGTAGCCGACGATGCTCTGGCCATGGCTGGGCGCCTCGGCCAGGCGCACGTTGCGCGGCACGATGGTGCGGAACACCTTGTCGCCGAAATGGGTGGTGAGTTCGGACGAGACCGCGTTGGTGAGGTTGTTGCGTACGTCGTACATGGTGCGCAGCACGCCTTCGATTTCGAGCGCTGGATTGAGCTTCGCCTTCAGCGCGTCGATGGTCTGCAACAGCGAGGTCAGGCCTTCCAGCGCGTAGTACTCGCACTGCATCGGCACCAGCACCGAGTCGGCGGCGGTCAGCGCGTTGAGGGTCAGCAGCGACAGCGCCGGCGGGCAGTCGACGATGATGAAGTCGTAGCGCGGGCGCAGCGGGTCGAGGGCGCGTTTCAGGCGCTGTTCGCGGCCTTCCTCGTCCATCAGCGCGATCTCGGCGGCGGTCAGGTCGGCGTTGCCGGGCAGCAGGTCGTAGCCTTCCTCGGTGGCGACGATCGCACTGTCTGCGTGGACCTCCTCCAGCAACACGTCGCAGGTCGAGACCTGCAGCTCGCGCTTGTCGACGCCGCTGCCCATGGTGGCGTTGCCCTGGGCGTCGAGGTCGACCAGCAGCACGCGCTTGGGCGTGCGCGCCAACGCCGCGGCGAGGTTGACGGCAGTGGTCGTCTTTCCGACGCCGCCCTTCTGGTTGGCGATGGCGATGATGCGGGCCATGCGGCTCCGTTGATTTCGATGCGGTGGGCCCGGGCGCCTGGTGCCTGCCCGGGTCGGGACTGAGCATTATGCCCCGGCACCCGGGCCGGCGCGCCGAGGCCGACTAAACGGGTTCGCGGCCGATGACCACCAGGTGGCGCTCCGCTTCCAGGCCCGGCACCGTCAGGGAATGCACCGCGTCCAGCCGCCAGCCGGCAGGAAGTGCGGCGATTTCTTCGTGCGGCGAGGCGCCCTTCATTGCCAGCAACTTGCCGGACGGCTTCAGCAGGTGTCCGCCGACGGCGAGGATGTCGGCCAGCGTCGCCAGCGCACGGGCGGTGATCGCATCGAAGACGGCGGGTTCGTCCAGCGCCTCTGCGCGTGACTCGGCCACGCGGACGTTGGGCAGCGGCAGTGCGCGCACTGTCTCACGCAGGAAGCGCGCCTTCTTGCCGTTGGATTCGACCAAGGTCAGCTGCAGGTCGGGGCGCGCGATCGCCAGCGGGATGCCCGGGATGCCGGCACCGGAACCGAGGTCGGCGAGCGTGGAGATGCCGTCGAGATGCGGATGTATCGCCAGCGCATCGAGCAGGTGCTTGCCGACCATCTCGCGTGGATCGCGGATGGCGGTGAGGTTATAGATGCGGTTCCAGCGCTCGAGCAGGACCAGGTAGGCGAGCAGTGGCTTCGCCAGGTTGGGATCGAGTCCGAGTGCGCGCAGGCCGGCGTCGAGTTCATCCCGGAGCGCGGGCTGGAAGGGATCCGACATCGCCTTATTGTAGGAGCGACGTCAGTCGCGAGCTTTTTAC
>JALZMP010000153.1 GCA_030858145.1 Pseudomonadota bacterium | reverse complement strand
CATCCGCGTGCTCGGCAGCGAGCCCGTGCGCCATGTCCTTGCGCCGGAACCGGCGCTGCAACGCACCGCGTACCTCGAAAAGACCGCGCGCGCCGGCACGCCGACGCTGTTCTCGATCAGCTACGAGCTGACGATCTACGGGCAGTACGTCGACATCGATCCCGACAAGGTCGTGGCCGCGGACATCACGGAATTGGCGTCCTTCGTCGCCGAGCGCGCGCCACACGTAGTGTTTTCCGATGCCATGCGGTTGTATTCCGCGCAAGTGGTTGGCGACGAAAGTAACCCCTACCGCATCGCGCAGAAGTTGTTCGCTGCGGTCGATCGCATTCCATGGGCCGGTGCGCGCGAATATTCGACCATCACCAACATCAGCGACTACGCGTTGCATGCGGGCCATGCCGATTGCGGACAGCAGACGCTGTTGCTGATGACCTTGTTGCGGTTGAACGGCATCCCGGCACGCTGGCAGTCAGGAATGGTCTATTCCGACGGCAGCTACGACAACCTGCACGACTGGGGATGGATGTACCTGGCGCCGTACGGCTGGGTGCCGATGGACGTCACCAGCGGCCGCCTGTCCGGTGATCCGGCCCTGGAGTGGTTTTACCTCGGCGGCCTCGACGGCTACCGCATCGCGTTCAACGACGACTACGGCACCGATTTCGTGCCGGCGAAGCAGTACTTCCGGTCCGACACCCTGGACTCGCAGCGTGGCGAGGTCGAGTGGCGCGGCGGCAATCTTTATTTCGATCAGTGGGATTACGGCTTCCAAGCCATGCCACAACCATGAGTAGCAACCGGGGAAAGACCATGAGAAGCAGCACCCGCAACCTGTCCAAGTCCCTGCTAAACATCGCTATGGGCGCCTGCCTCTTGTCGCTGGCGGTCCCTGCGTTGGCCCAAAGTGCCACGGGTGGCGTCGCCGGCCGCGCCGATGCCGGTACGCAGTTGGTCGTCACCAACACGGCGACCGGGCTCACCCGCAGCGTGACCGTCAATGCCGACGGCAGCTACCGCCTCACTCAGTTGCCGGTCGGCGACTACCAAGTGCAGGTCACACGCGGCGGCCAAGCGGTAGGCAGTCCGATCACCGTCAACGTGGCGCTGGGCGGCACCACGACACTGAACCTCGATACCAGCGGCAATGTCGTCAACCTGGATTCGGTGCAGGTGGTGGGAGCCCGGGTAGTCAACCGCGTCGACGTCCGCTCCACCGAGTCGGCGACCAACATCACCCGCGAGGAGATTGCACGCTTGCCGGTAGCCCAGTCGCTGGGCAGCGTCGCGCTGCTGGCGCCGGGTGTCATCGGCGGCAACTCCAGCTTCGGCGGTATCTCCTTCGGCGGCTCTTCGGTGGCCGAGAATTCGGTCTTCATCAACGGCCTGAACGTTACCGATTTCTACCGGCGCCAGAGCTTTTCCACGGCGCCGTTCGCCTTCTTTCAGGAATTCCAGGTCAAGACCGGCGGCTATTCCGTGGAGTTCGGCCGCAGCACCGGTGGTGTGATCAACGCCGTCACCCGCGCCGGCGGCAACGAATTCAGGGCCGGCCTGGAGTTGACCTTCGAGCCGGCCGCATTCCGTGCGAAGGCCGATGATCACTTCTACAACAACGGCACCACCGACATCTATACGCGCGCCAGCCGTGACACCAGGAGTTTCACCAAGCTCAACGGGTTTGCGTCAGGGCCTCTGGTCAAGGATCGTCTGTTCCTGTTCGCGATGTACGAGCTCCGCGACAGCGAATCGCGCTTCACCAACGGGATCGGCAGCAGCTTGACCGAGTCCGAATCCAGCAATGGCTTCTGGGGTACCAAGCTGGACTGGCGCCTCACCGACGACCATCTGGTGGAACTGCTGGCCTTCTCCGACGAAGGTGACAGCAGCAGCAACACGTATGCGTACAACTTCGACAGCGGAGTCACCGGGGGGCGCCAGGGCGACAACTTTTCCGAAGGCGGTGGCAAGAGCGGCTCAATCACCTACACCGGTTTTTTTGGCGAGAACTTCGTCGCCAAGGCGATGTATGGCCTCAACCGCACCCAGTCGCTTGCGCGTTCCACCGCCGACGACTTTTGCGACCGCGTGACGTTCAACAACGCCTCCTACGGTGCCGCCTACAACGCGCTGGGCCGACCGGCGCTGGGTTGCCACCCTGGCGGCACCGTGGTGAACCACCACGACGAGCGCGAGGTCGGCCGGCTGGATTTCGAATGGACCCTCGGCGACCACCTGCTGCGTTTCGGCCTGGACCACGAGCTGATGACCACCGACCGGAACACCCGCTACCCGGGGCCGACCCAGACGCTCTACACGATTTTCGGGCGCACCAGCCCGACCCAGGTGCTGGATAACGGGACGCCCCTCCCGGCCGGCGTGAACGCGTACCTGTTTGGCCGGCGCCGCGCCGACGGCGGTGTGTTCGAGACGGAAGCCAGCGCCTTTTACCTGGAGGACATCTGGAACATCACCCCGAACCTGATCCTCAACCTCGGCGTGCGGGTCGACAATTTCGACAACAAGACTGCTATCGGTACGAGCTTCATCAAGATGGATAACCTGGTCTCGCCGCGCGTCGGCTTCTCCTGGGACATGAAGGGCGACGGCAGCACCAAGCTGTTCGGCAACGTGGGCAGGTACTACCTGCCGGTCACCAACACCGTGAACTACACGTTTGCCGGTGGCCTGACCGACGAGCGGACTTTCTACGTGCTGAACGGTTATACCCCGTCGATCAACCCGGTCACCGGCTCGCCGTACCTGGCGCCGATCTTCGGTCCACAGATCGGTCCGGTGGACACCCAGTTCAACGTGTCGGTGGCGGACCTGCGCAAGAGCGTGGACCGCGACATCGACGCGGTCTACCAGGACGAGGCCATCGTCGGCTTCCAGAGCGCCATCAGCCAAGCCTGGTCGTGGGGAGTCAACGCAACCTACCGCAGGATGCCCAATGCGCTCGACGACATCCGCATCAATCACACGCCCTGTGGTCCCACCATCAATCTGGATAACAACAACCGTGCCGTGACATTGTTCCCGATCGGCAATCCGGGTAAACCGCTGACCATTTGGGGTGACCGCACGATTGGCTGTACGACCGAAGGCTGGATCACCATCGACACCTCGCGCGACGGTTACATCAAGCAGGGCAGCAACGAGGTCATTGGCTATTCCGAACCCAGGCGCACCTACAAGGCGGTCGAGTTCCAGATCGACCGCGCCTATGACGGCAAATGGGCCTTCAACGCCTCGTACCTCTGGTCGAAGTCTGAAGGCAACCACGAGGGTCCGGTCAACTCCGATACCAACTACAACGATACCGGCATCGTCCAGCACTGGGACCACCCGGCCAACAACGACCGCTACGGTCCGCTGTTCAACGACCGCCGCCACCAGATCAAGCTGCGCGGCAGTTATGAACTGAACCACATGTGGTCGTTCGGTGGAACCTTGAACGCGCAGTCCGGTGGCCCGATCACCGCGTTCGGCGTGACCTGGCCCAACGACGCCAGACCGGCGGCGAGCTTCACCACCATTGGTTCGGGCGGCGGCTCCAGCTACCTGTGCGTGGATAAATGCTCAGGCAGGGACCCTGTTACTGGCCGCCTTTACACGTACGCGGACCGGGTGTACGAGTACACCCCGCGCGGCGGGTTCGGCCGCCTGCCCTGGACCTACAACCTCGGCGCCAATGTCACCTGGACCTTGCCCGTCGAGGGCGTTGACCTGAAGGCGCGGCTGTCGGTGTTCAACCTGCTCAACGAGCAGGAAGTAATCAATGTAGTGCAACGCTACGAATCAAACCCGGGCGTGCGACGTCCTGAGTTCGGCACCGGCACCCGCTGGCAGTCACCGCGTTACGCGCAGTTGGTGGTGACCTGGAACTTCTGACCTTGGCTCGATAAGCGTGGTCATCAGTATTCTCCATGGGCGGCCTGTTGCTCGGGCCGTCCCTTTTCCTGGGTTCGATATGCGCGCTCCGCAGCGCAACGACAACCGTGATTTGCCGCCGACTCGCAATGCGATGGGCATGCCTTCCAAGGACGGCAGGAGCCGCAAGCGCCTGCATCGCTCGACTTCTGACGTTTCCCCGATTTGCGCGGTCCGACGGTTGGCGGGCCACGCCTTTTTTTACGGATACACATGATCCCTGCCGTCCGCTTGTTTGTCTGTCTCGCACTGTCGCTGCAGAGCGGCATCGCGTTGGCCCAATCCGCGTTCGACACCATCATCGACGACACCATCCAGCGCTACCAGCTGCCGGGCATCGCAGTCGGCGTCATTGAGAACGGTAAGATCGTTCACAAGCGCACCGCTGGCGAACTGGTCGCCGGAAGCGGGAAGAAGATCGATACCGATACGCTGTTCAAGATCGCATCCAACAGCAAGGCAATGACCTCGGCGGTGCTGGCGCGGCTGGTCGATGCCGGAAAGCTGAAATGGGACGACCCGGTCGTCAAGCATCTTCCGCAATTCCGGATGCACGATCCGTGGGTCACGCAACAGATGCAGGTACGCGACCTGCTGATCCACAACAGCGGCCTGGGCGCGGGTGCGGGCGACCTGATGCTGTGGCCGGAGCCGAACCTGTTCACGCGCGCCGACGTCATCCACGGCTTGCGGCATCTCAAGCCGCTGCACAGCTTCCGCTCGCGCTACGCCTACGACAACACGCTCTACATCGTCGCCGGTGAAGTCGCTGCGGCAGCCGCGAACATTCCGTATGAGGAACTGGTGCGTCGTGAGTTGTTCGTGCCGCTCGGGATGTCGCGTTGTCAGGTCGGTCAATGGCGCCGCGACGCGGTCGGCAACGTCGCGCAACCGCACATGCGACTGGCTGGCCGCAGTGTCGTCATTCGTGCAGACAGTGAACTTGTACCCGCAATCCCGATGGCCGCAGCGGGTGGAATCCGCTGCAGTCTCGATGACATGCTGACGTGGGTGCGGATGTGGCTCGATCCGGAGCGTCACGGCCTGGTCGATGGCAAGCCGTGGCTGTCGAATGCGCAGCGCGACGCGCTGTGGACCGCGCACATGCCGATGCCGCTGACGCCACGCATGCGCGAGCGGGACGGCAGCCACTTCTCCGCCTACGGCTATGGCTGGCGGCTGACCGATGTCGACGGCACCTTGAAGGTCTCGCACACCGGAACGCTTGCCGGCATGTATTCCGCCGTGGTGCTGCTGCCAGAGAAGAAGGCGAGCTTCGTACTCCTGATCAACGCCGACGCCGACGAGGCACGCACGGTGCTGACCCAGGTGCTGGTCAAGCATTTCACCGCGCCCGGCGAGCGGCATACGGTGGCTGGAGTCGCCGACCTGCTTGCGAAGGAGCGGGTGGAGGACGAGGCCAAGCCGGATCCCCTCGTGGCCGCACGTGATCGCAGTACCGTCGCCGCCGCCGAGCTCGGCGCCAAACTCGGCCGCTACCGCGATCCGTGGTTCGGCGAGGTCGCGATCTGTCCTCATGAACGGGGCGTCCGCTTCGCCGCCGCCAAGTCGCCGAAGCTCACAGGCCGGGTGATGCGTGCGGGCGGACGCCTGCTGGTCGAGTGGGACGAAGCCGACGTCGATGCCGAGGCGTGGCTGGATTTCGCCGGCGCTGCACAGGCACCCGCGACCTTGGTGATGGCGAAGGTCGATCCGGACGCCGATTTCAGCTACGACTACGAAGACCTGGCGTTCACCCGCATCGGCGCCTGTACCGCGCGATGACGATCCGGCGGTAGAGGGTGGCGGCGTGGTGCTGACGCAGTACTGGAAAGCGGGGCTCGTGGACTACCGCAAGGTCCCGCAGCTCACCGGCGTAGACTTGGGGGCGTATCGAGGCGCGGCGCGTTCGGAGACCCGGCTTACGGTCACCAAGCCTGCCACTTGATGCATGGAAACCGCTCATCCCGTTCACGGCGTCTGACCGAGGACCATATGTGGACCACAGCCGCAAACGCCAGGCACACAAAAAGGGCCAAGAGTTACTCAAGCCATCGATTTATATGGTGGGCGGTGCAGGGTTCGAACCTGCGACCCTTGCCGTGTGAAGGCAATGCTCTACCGCTGAGCTAACCGCCCCAAAAGCCAATGCTGTCGCGCGAAGCGCGACGATCACTCCCCCTCTCCCGCTCGCGGGAGAGGGCTAAGGGGTGAGGGCGCGCGACGCGGCCGCAGATTCTACGGCCCCAGGGCAGGGCGGGCAAGCCGGAGCGGCGGCAGATTCATGCCAGCCGCGCGATGGTGTAGCCGGCGTCCAGCCCAGCCGGACTTGGCCATCTGCCGCTGCCAAGATGCGGGATCGATCCGCGATGGTGGCCGGGGACGGAATCGAACCGCCGACACGGGGATTTTCAATCCCCTGCTCTACCAACTGAGCTACCCGGCCACGGGCGAGAGGGCGGCATGATACGGGGGCGTGGAGGGTCGGGCAAGCCGGCTCGGCCCTGAACGCAGCATCCGCAACAGGTTGAAGACGGCAGTCGCGGGTGCATGATCCTGCTTGTCCAGGCGCCCATGTGTGCCGCAGGAGGACAGGCATGCAAGTTGCGATGAAAGCCCGGTTGAAAGCCGCCGCTGCCAGTGGAAGGACCATGCCGGCCCTGGCCTGCCTGCTCGCACTAGTTGGCTGTGCGTCCGACGCCGGGCTGCGCCAGGACGCGAAGCTGGCGCTCTACCGGTCCCATGCCGGCGCGCCGGTCGACCACTTCCGCTATCACGGACGCATCAATGGCTGGACCCCGCTGGGCGACGGAGCGATCGCGCTGTGGACGCGACCGGGCGAGGCCTGGCTGCTGGACCTGCACGGTCCATGCCCGGACATCGCCTACGCGCCGGTGATCTCGGTCAGCCACCAGAACGGGCGCGTCAGCGCGCGCTTTGGCCGGGTGCTGGCGCGCGGCGGCGGCGCCATCGATATCCCGTGCGTGATCCGCGAGATCCGGCCGCTGGATGTCAAGGCGATCCGGCAAGCCGAGAGGACCGCACCCGATCAGCCCTCAGACTCCGGCACGTAGCCGGCGGGTTTCTCGGCGCCGCCGCCGAACAGGAATTTCTCCATCTCGGCTTCCAGGAAGGCGCGATGCTTCGGGTCCATCGGCGACAGCCGGTTTTCGTTGATCAGCATGGTTTGGTGCGCCAGCCACGCCGCCCAGGCGGGTTTGCCGACATGCGCGTAGACGCGCTTGCCTAGCTCGCCGGGCCAGGGCACGAAGTCGAGGCCTTCGGCGTCGCGTTTCTCGTATTCGCAATGCACGGTGCGTGCCATGGTGCTGCGCCTTCTCAGGATGCTTCGATCAGGGTGCGGATCGGCGCCGGGATGCCGAGCCGTGCGAAGCCTTCGCGGTCGATCCAGCGTAGGTCATCATTGTCACGCACAGCGTCGACCGGCGCTACCGCGCGCCAGCGCAAGGGCTGCAGCTCAAGTCGGTAATGGGTGAAACCGTGCGCGATCGCGGCCAGCGGTTCCGCGGCGTCGTAGTCGCCGCGGACGTGCGTGTCGAACCACGCGCGCGCGGCGGCGTGATCCTCGGCTTCCGGCAGCGACCACAGCGCAGACCAGATGCCGCTCGGCGGACGCCGTTGCAACAACACGCGGCCCTGCGCATCGTGCAGCAGCAGCACGATGGCCGCGCGCTGCGGTAGCGGTTTGCCTGGCTTGGGTGTTGGCAGTTCGTCGACGCGCCCGGCCTGCCGTGCGATGCAGTCGTCTTGCAGCGGGCACAGCACGCAGGCCGGATCGAAGCGCGTGCACAGGGTCGCGCCGAAGTCCATCTGCGCCTGGGTGTAGTCGGCCAGTCTGGCGGAGGGCACGTGGGCGTCGGCGATCTCCCACAGGCGTTTCTCGACCGCGGGCTGCCCCGGCCAGCCTTCGATGCCGTGCAAGCGGCACAGCACGCGCTTCACGTTGCCGTCGAGGATGGCGTGACGCTCGCCCCAGGCCTGCGCCAGGATCGCGCCCGCGGTACTGCGACCAATGCCGGGCAGCAACACCAGGGTCTCGAAGTCTCGCGGCAGTTCGCCGTCGTGGCGTTCGACGCAGAGTCTGGCGGCGCCATGCAGGTGGCGCGCACGGGCGTAGTAGCCTAGGCCGGACCAGAGCGCGAGCACGTCGTCGAGCGGCGCCTGCGCCAGTACGCGCAGGTCCGGCAGTGCGGCGACGAAGCGCTCGAAGTAGGGCACCACCACGCGCACCTGGGTCTGCTGCAGCATGATTTCCGACAGCCACACGCGGTAGGGTGTGCGCGGATGCTGCCAGGGCAGGTCGTGGCGGCCGTTGCGGTCGAACCAGGCCAGCAGCCGGGTCGGGAAGTCGCCTGCCGCCGCCGTCATCGCGACCGCTCCGGCGCCGGTACGCCGGGATCCTCGATGATGATTTCGACCCCTTCGAGCTGTGCGCCAGAGATCTCCAGCCGCGGCGCGCTGGCACTGCCAGTCAGCGGCGGCAGGGGCGTACCGGCACCGCCATCCTCGATCCATTCCAAGACTTCGGGCAGGCGGAAGCGGGCGTCGAAGCGCGCCCCATCGCGTCGCAGTTGCAGCCGCGCAATCCCCGCCAGGCTCGGCGGGCCGGCATAGTCGAGCGCGAACGGCAGCGGCGAGTCCGAAGACCCCAACGGCGGCGGCAGCGCCGGCCAGCCTTCGAGCCATTGTGGCAGCCGGCCTTCGAGGCGCAGCACCAGCCGCCGGCCCAGCGCGATGGCGCCATGAGCGTCGAAATCCGGCAAGGGTGGCTGAGCGCGCATTGCCATGCCTGCAGGCGCGAGCGTCCAGGTGCCAGCGCGGTAGCGCAGCGGGCCGTGCAGCCCGAGCACGAACGGCCGCCGCGCGTCGCCCGAGACATGGACGGCCGAAATTTCAAGCCGTGCGGGAGCCACGTGCAGGCTGCCGTCGGCCTGGCGCATGGGACCAGAGAGCCTGACCTGCGCCGGCAACTGCCAGTCGCGCCGCTGCACCTCCAAGCTGCCGACGACCGCGATGCCGGCTTGGGAGGCGGGTCGAGTCAGGGCGAGGGCGAGGTCGAATGGCATCCGGGTCGAGCCATCGGCATACAGGCCCTGCACGCGAGCGTTGAAGGGCCTGTCGGGATGCAGTTCGGGCACGCTGGCGTCGAGGCCCTCGACTCGCCAGCCGACGCCATCGATACGGCCTTCGTGCACCTGCAGGCCATCGCGCAAGGTCGGGAAGCGGGTCTCGCCGGGCGGGCGCGTCGCCAGCCAGCGGCGCAGCGCGGGCAGGTCGATTACCGGGGCGTCGAGCTCGATCCGGGCGAGGTCGAGCGTGGCGCCACGGTCGCGGATGGTCGCCCATGGCAGCGAGAGCAGGGCGCGCTCCGCCTGCAGCACGGGTTTGCTGGCACCGGACTGCCGTGCGCTCAACCCGCGCACCACCAGGGTCGGGGTGCCGCGCAGGGCGAGCTCCGGCGTGCCGGTGGCGGTGATTTCCAGGCCGAGCCCTTCGCCGAGCTGCTCGAGCAGCAGCGGCACCGTGCGTTCGGGCTGTAGCGCGATGCGCAGTCCCACCACGACCAGCAGCAGCATGACCACAACTGCACAGATCCACAGGGCCATACGCTTGCGCATCAACAGCTGACCTCGTCCGACACGGCTTGTTTCAACGCGCGTTCGGCATGCCAAGTGTTGATCCTGATCGGATGCCATCCGCCATCGATGGCGTCCCTGGCGTCGCAAAGGCGCTTACAGATAGGCCGGCCCGGGCATCCCTGTGCGGGCGCTCGGGCCTGCGGCCGATGCCGATCGGGCACCGGCCACGCGCAGGCCCTCACCCCAGCGCCTCGGGCAGCAGCGCATCGACAAAGGCCTCGGCATCGAACACGCGCAGGTCCTCGGGCCGCTCGCCGATGCCGGCGTAGCGGATCGGGATGCCGAACTCGCGCGCCAGCGCGAACACAACGCCGCCCTTGGCGCTGCCATCGAGCTTGGTCACCACCAGGCCGGTGACGCCAGCGGTGGCGTGGAACTGGCGCAGCTGGCTGAGCGCGTTCTGCCCGGTGGTGCCATCGATCACCATCAGCACCTCGTGTGGGGCGGCGGGGTCGAGCTTGCCGAGCACGCGCTTGATCTTGCCCAGTTCCGCCATCAGCCCCTGCTGGGTGTGCAGGCGGCCCGCAGTGTCGGCGATCAGCACGTCCATATTGCGGGCCTTGGCGGCCTGCAGCGCGTCGAAGGCGACCGAGGCGGCGTCGCCGCCCTTGCCCGCGGTGTTCTGGCCCTGCGCCACAACAGCCACGCCATTGCGCTCGCCCCAGGCCTGCAGCTGGGCGACGGCCGCCGCGCGGAAGGTGTCGCCTGCGGCCAGCATCAGTGCGTGGCCCTCGTCCTTGTAGCGCCTGGCCAGCTTGCCGATGGTGGTGGTCTTGCCGACGCCGTTGACGCCGACGGTGAGAATGACGAAGGGGCGTGCGGCCGGGTCGATCTGCAGCGGGATCGCGACCGGCCGCAGCAGGGCAACGAGTTCGTCACGCAGGGCCGACAGCAGCGCGTCGGCGTCGGCGAACTCGCGCGCCTGCATCCGCCTGCGCAGGGACTCGACCAGGCCGGTGGTGGCGACGACGCCGACGTCGGCGGTGAGCAGCGCGGTCTCGATCTCGTCGAGCAGGTCGTCGTCGAGCTTGGGGTTGAGCGAGAACAGGCTGCCGAACCTGCTCGCAAAGCCGCTGCCACGCAGGCGTTCGCGCCAGCCGGGTTTGCCGGGCGCGGCCGCAGGCGCAGTCGGCGCGGCAGCTGCGCCTGCGGTCGTGTCGGCGGGGACTGCCACGTTGGACGGCGTGACCGCAGGCAGCGCAGCCGGCGCTTGGGCTACAGGCGCAACGCCGGGGACGGCATGCTCATTGGTCTGGTCCCTGCTGCCCGGGGCGTGCTCGACGTCTGCAGACGCGGCAGGTGGTGCGGGAAAGGCGGCGGCCAGTTCCTCGATGCCGAGACGTCGCGTGGCGGGACCGGCCGCAGCGGCGTCCGGCTTCTTGCGGCGGAACAGGCTGACCATCGTGGGCGCAATCGGTGCGGTGGAGGGGGATGCGTCGACGCGCGCGAACGCGGACAATGCGAGGTCATGGTAGCACCGGCCCTCCCCCCGACCTGCGGCCTACGCGCCGCGAAGCACGCGCGGTGATGGCACCAGCCAAAGGTCCGAAACCCACGCCGCCTGGCGGCGTGCGGATCATCGGCGGCCGCTGGCGTGGCACCCGCCTGCCCGTGGTCGATGCGTCGGGCCTGCGACCCACATCCGACCGCGCGCGCGAGACCCTGTTCAACTGGTTGCAGCCGATCCTCCCGGGTGCGCGCGTGCTCGACCTGTTCGCCGGCAGCGGCGCGCTCGGACTGGAGGCGCTGTCGCGTGGCGCCGCCGAAGCGCTGCTGGTGGAGCGCGACCCGGCGATTGCCGGCCGCCTATCGGAAACCGTCCAGCGCCTGCACGCCAAACAGGAGGCGCAGGTCGTGCGTGCCGACGCGCTCGGCTTCCTGCGTCTGCCCGTGCACGGCCGCTTCGACCTCGTGTTCCTGGACCCGCCGTTCACCGACGATGCCTGGACGCCGGCACTGGCTGCGCTGGACCCGTGGCTGGCGGCCACGGCCTGGCTGTACCTCGAAACACCGGCCGTATCGGCCTTCGGACCCGGCCCAGGCTGGCGCCTGCACCGCGAGGCCGCCACGCGCGATGCGCGTCACAGTCTGTACCACAGGTTCGCCGCCGTCCCTGGCTGATCGGCATGGCGCTGCCACTGTTACACTTGCGCCGGCTTCCCACCGACAGCAGCGACCCGTCCGATGAGCGTGGCCCGCAACCGGATCGCCGTCTACCCCGGCACCTTCGACCCCATCACCAATGGCCACGTCGACCTGGTGGACCGTGCCGCCCCGCTGTTCGAGCGCCTGATCGTGGGCGTGGCCGCGAGCACGGGCAAGGGGCCGGCGTTGCCGCTGGAACTGCGCGTGGCGCTGGCGCGGCAGGCGTTGGCTCACCACGCCCACGTCGAGGTGCACGGTTTCGATACGTTGCTCGCGCATTTCGTGACCGAACTCGGCGCTGGCGTCCTGCTGCGCGGACTGCGCGCGGTGTCGGACTTCGAGTACGAGTTCCAGCTCGCCAGCATGAACCGGCACCTGATTCCTGAAGTCGAGACCCTGTTCCTCACACCCGCGGAGCAGTACGGCTTCATTTCTTCCTCGCTGGTACGCGAGATCTCCCGCCTCGGCGGCGATGTCTCGGGTTTCGTGCCGGCGGCGGTGGCCGCAGCGCTGCAGGCCGAATGGCGGCGCAACCCAGCATGACCACGACAACGAAACGCTTCGCCCAGAAGCGGGGGGAAAGACCATGATGAAGCTCACCCGACCGATCGCCCGGCTGCTGCTGGTCGCCTGCATGACGCTGCCGTTCGCGGCCTGCAAGAAGGAGGAGGCACCCGCACCTGTGGTCAGGGCGCCGATGACCGCACCGACCACCGACGATGCCGCCCAGTGGCGCCTCTACGTCTCCGACGTGGTCACCCGCAACATGGAGGGCATCCAGAACCAGCCCTACGTGTACCTGCTGCCCGGCGAGAGCACCGAGGACTTTGACGGCCTCTACGAGCGCATGCTCGACAAGGCCAGGATGGACGTCGCCCGTGGCATCATTAAGGGCAACATGCTGGCCTACGCCTCGCCGAGCTCGGCGAAAATGGCCGACATCGTGGGCGAGTCCTTCAGCACGGTGACTCCCGAGACCATGCAGGGGGTCAAGGTACTGTTCATCGGCGCGCCAGCCGACGAGGCCCGCGTCCGTGCCGCGGTCGCCCCGGCCGGTGTCGATTTCGTATTCGTCGAGGCCAAGTGACGCGCGCGCGAGCGTAGGGCGGGCCTTGGCCCACCACATCTCGTGGCGTAAGAGTGGTCGGCCCACTCCCGGCATCTCACGCCAGGCGAGCCGAGCCCCACCCCCGGGGTCGAGCCCGGGCAGGCTCTACAATGGCTGCATGTCGCTCAAGATCAACGAGACCTGCGTCAACTGCGATGTCTGTGAACCGGTCTGCCCGAACCAGGCGATCACCCAAGGCGAGACGATCTACGTGATCGACCCCGCGCGCTGCACCGAATGTGTCGGCCACTTCGACGAACCGCAGTGCGTGGTGGTCTGTCCGGTGGAGTGCATCGACCCGGACCCGATGCATCCCGAGTCGCGGCAGGACCTGCTGGCCAAGCTGCGCCGGTTGCAGGGAGCATGTGGATGAGCTGCCTGCACGCGATCCGGGTTCCGCTGCTGTCGTTGTTGCTGGCGTTTGCGCCCGGGTGCGCCACGTCGGCGAAACAGGTCTTGCCAAGCGCGCAGTCCGCGCGGCCCACAGAGCAGGGGACCAAGCCACCGGGCGCCGCCATCGCCTCGGCACACGGGCTGGCCACCGACGCCGGCATGGCCGTGTTGCGGGACGGCGGCAACGCTTTCGATGCCGCGATCACGGTCTCGGCGGTGCTGTCGGTGGTCGAGCCGATCAGTTCCGGGCTCGGCGGCGGCGGCTTCTTCCTGCTGCACGACGCTGCCCGCGGTCGTGATGTCTTCCTCGATGCCCGCGAGACCGCCCCCGCGTCCGCCACCCCGGACCAGTACCTCACGGCCACGGGCGAGCTCGACCGCGACCGCGCTCAGAACGGCCCTTGGTCGGCCGGCATTCCCGGCCTGCCCGCGGCTTTCGTCCACCTGCAGCAGCAGTACGGCCGCCTGCCGCTGACGCGCACGCTGGCACCGGCGATCCGCATCGCGCGCGAAGGCTTTCCGGTCTACACGCGCCTGGCGCAGGGATACGCCGCGCGGCGCGAGGTGATGGAGCGCTATCCTGGTACCCGCGCAGTCTACCTCGCCGACGGCAAGCCCATTGCCGAGGGCGACGTTTTCCGCCAGCCGCACCTCGCGCGCACGCTAGAGCTGCTTGCGGAGCGGGGCTTCGACGGCTTCTACCGCGGCGATGTCGCCGAGAAACTGCTCGAGGGCGTGCGCGCCGAAGGCGGGCGCTGGACGGCGGAAGAACTAGCCGGCTACAAGGTGCGCGAGCGCGAACCGATCCGCTTCGCCTGGCGCGGCTGGGAGATCGTCACCGCGCCGCCGCCCTCTTCGGGCGGCATCGCGCTGGCGCAGATGCTGCAGATCCTCTCCGGCTGGGAGCTGGAACAACTCGACCAGGCCCGGCGCACCCACCTCGTGGTCGAGGCGATGCGCCGCGCCTTCCGCGACCGCACCTTCCATCTCGGCGATCCCGACTTCGTCCGCGTGCCGCAGCGCGTGCTCACCAGCCGCGACTACGCCGCCGGCCTCCGCGCCGGCATCCACCCGGACAAGGCCACCCCCAGTGATCTGCTCTCGGGCCAGGCCACGCCGTTGCCCGAGCACGACGAGACCACCCATTTCTCCATCATCGACGGCGACGGCAACCGCGTCGCCGCGACGCAGACGGTCAACCTCACCTTCGGCTCCGGGCTGATCCCGCCCGGCACCGGCGTGCTGCTCAACAACGAGATGGACGACTTCGCGCTCAAACCCGGCACGCCAAACGCTTTCGGCGTGATGGGTTTCGATGCCAATGCGCCGGCGGCGGGCAAGCGCATGCTCAGCTCGATGACGCCCAGCTTCATGGTCTCGCCCGAGCGCGTCGCCGTTCTCGGCACCCCGGGCGGCAGTCGCATCATCACGATGGTGCTGCTGGGCATGCTCGGCTTCGACGCCGGCCTCGACGCGCAGGCGGTCGCGGCATTGCCGCGCTACCACCATCAGTGGCTGCCGGACGCGATCCAGGCCGAGACCGACGCCTTGCCGCCGGCCGTGGTGCAGGCGCTGCAGGCCATGGGACACACCGTCCGCCTGCCGCCGGAGCGCAGCGACGGCCGCGCCTCCAGCCACGTATGGGGCAACATGCAGACTGTCGCATGGGACCACGCTGCCAATACTCTCGAAGCCGGCAGCGATCCGCGTAATCCGGTGGGTAAAGCGTTGGTCGAGTTGAAATCCCCCGATCCTTGAGCGCAAGGGCTGGTGGCGGCGCGGTCCGAAAATCGAAAATGATGGCACGCAGGGGCAGGCTGGGGTCATTGTCGATGACGAGGCTGCCGTGGATGCTGGCCAACAGGTCGTGGACCTTCGATTCGCGACGAGAAAAGTGTACCTGGCGCCGTCGCGAAGGTATGTTGCAGACAGTGCTCGCGCGCAATCCTGCGCCCGGCCGACGTTCGGAGTCCGTACATGGCGATCGACCGATCCCGCCCGCCTGTGCTGCTGGTGCTGCTGATCGCCGTCGTCGCCGCGCCTGTGGCCGCACACGAGACCTCCGACCCGGTGCAGACCTGGTGGGACCGCGTCTCCAATCTATGCGGGAAGGCCTTTGCCGGCACCCTGGAAGCGGCGCCCGAGGGCGACATCGGCTTCGTCGACAAGGCCCTGGTGATGCATGTGCGCGACTGTACGGCAGAGCGCATCCGCATCCCGTTCGTGGTGGGGGACGACCGTTCGCGCACCTGGGTGCTGACCCGCCATGGCGCCCGGGTGGAACTCAAGCACGACCATCGCCACGCCGATGGCTCCGCTGACGCGCTGACCATGTATGGCGGTACCAGTGTCAACGCAGGCAGCGCGGACACCCAGATGTTCCCGGCCGATGACCACACCCGCCTGCTGCTGCCCGGCAGCGGCCTGCGCAGCGTCTGGCTGATCGAGGTCGAGCCCGGCCAACAGCTGGTTTACGCCGCCAATCGGGTGGGCACCGGGCGCATGTTCCGGATCGCCTTCGACCTGGCCCGGCCGGTCGAGGCGCCGGCAGCGCCTTGGGGCTGGCAGGACTGAGCAGCATCGTACAGGTCAGCGTTTCGGCCCGCGACTGATCCAGGCGGCGGCACAGTTGAAACGCGCCCGCCTGGGCTGGCGCGCTACATTCAATCCTGTCGTCAACTGCGCTTGGATTCGTCGCTGCACGAGCAGCCAAGGAACACCCAGCGGCCCTTGTCACGGACCAGGGTGTCGCTGCAGCGACCGTGCGTGATTTCGGTCTTGCCTTCCGTATTCCTGCTGGTCCCCCATCGAGGGCCAGCACCCGGGCCTTCCGTCCAGGGTCTGTTACCTGGCGACTTTCGGCGTACCATCGGTTGAGCAGGGCTTGCATGCCGGCAGCGTCTGCGGCCACCCGGGGCGCTACGCTGGCGCCGATGCGCTTCCGGGGCGCTCGGCTTCGCGGGTGAGTGCCGGGACGGGGTGGCTGCGGGGGAGTAGTTCTGGCTGGGTGAACCGAGGGAGGCACTGGCCGTGACCCAAGGACCGCAGGGACCTGATCGCGCGCCGCGCGTGCCTGGCACGAGACGCAAGCGGCTGTTGCAGAAGATCAATTTCCGCCTGCTGCGTCGTCTGCTCCTCTACCATTCGGCGCTGGCTGCCGTGCTGCTGCTGGCCAGCCTGTCGTTTCCGGGATTCATCGACTATCTCCCTGTCGGGGGTGTCAGCAACCTCATCCAGGACGAGGCAGGCGTGGCGCTGAATGCCGCGTCCGCGGATCTTTCTGCTGGTACCGAGCCGCTCGATTCCGTGCGCAAGGCAGGAAGCGGATTCGACCGCCTGGGGTATGCGCGGCGACTGATCATCGTCCTGATCGGCACATGGTTGTTGATGCTGCCGGTCTCGTGGGTGCACAAGGGGGTGCACCGCATCAGCGCCTACGATCATTCCCTCGACGAGACCGTGCTGGTCCTGCCCGGCATCATCGCCGCGATCGTCCTGGTCGTTCAGCACAGCCTGGCGCTTGCCTTCAGCCTGGCAGGCATCGTCGCCGGGGTGCAGTTTCGGCGCGCGCTCCAGGACACCTTCGATGTCCTGTTCATCCTGGTCGCCATCGGGTCCGGCATCGCGGCCGGTGTCGGCGCACTGGAAATCGCCGCGGTGCTGACCGTTTTCTTCACCTATGCGACGTTTTATGTCTACTACCTCGGCGACGGCTTCGAATCGGATTTCATTGCGCGGAAAAAGATCATTAAGCGGATGCACAAGCAGGCGGATGCCAACGACAGAGCCAAAAACGGAAGGCCCGGACAGGCCTAGCATGCGCTTGCGCCACGGTGCCGTGGAGACGCTCATGGAGCCGCACGACATTCGGTCACAAGGATCGCGCGGCTGGAGCTGCCGCGTGTTGCTGCTGGCGGGGCTGACGCTTTGCGGTGCGCTGCAGGTGGCCGATGCGAGACAGGAGGCAGGCCAGGCGACGAAGACGGGCGGCCTGTTTGCGTCAGATGAACCGCTGCAGATCACCATCACCGCCCCCTGGCGGGAGCTGGTGCGCAAGAAGGGCGTGCAGACACCCTATCCCGCGACTCTCGAGCACGCGGATGGTTCGGGACAAATGCGCACCCTTGGCTTGACCGTCGCGCGTCGGGGCATCAGCCGCCAGCGGGTTTGCGATTTTCCGCCGATCAGGTTGCGCTTTTCCGGCGACACCGCCAAGGGCAGCAGCTTCCACGGCGCAAAATCCCTCAAGATGGTGACGCATTGCGACAAGGGCGAACGTTGGGAGCAGTACTACGTCAAGGAGATGCTGGCTTACCGCATCTACAACCTGGTCACCGAACGCAGCTTCCGGGTGCGGCCGTTGTCCGTGACCTATCGGGACAGCAGGACAAACGCCCGCGACGGCCCGCATTTCGCATTCCTGATCGAGGACGACGGCGTGCTCGCAAAACGCTATGGGCCGCAGAGAAGTCCGCTGGCAGAAGTCAGCCCGACGCGGCTCGATGCAATGGAGAGCAGCCGGTTCGCGCTTTTCCAGTACCTGATTGGAAATACGGATTGGGAGGTGCTGTCCGGACCGTCGGGGAAGCAGTGCTGTCACAACAGCGTGCTCATCGGCCGCGATGCGGCCAGCGGCATCTATCCCGTGCCCTACGACTTCGATTCGTCTGGCCTGGTCAATGCCGATTATGCCGTCCCCTCTCCCAGAATCGGGATCGGCAGCGTCACCCAGAGGGTGTACCGAGGCTTTTGCGTCCACAACGCGGCGCTGGAGCCGGCGCGACAGGAATACCTGGAGAAGGAGCAGCAAATCCGCGACATCTTCCGCAACGAAAGCCGTATCAACCCCAAAAATCGCAAGATCGCACTGCGTTACCTGGATGGTTTTTTCGACGTCCTGCGCAATCCGGATGAATTTTCTGGCAAGGTCATTGCGAAATGTCGCAAATAGGCATGGTTTCGGCGCTGAACGCGGGCTCGAGCGCGTCCGCTGCCGGTGTTTCCTCGGACTGGGGCAGGGCATCCCCTGCGCCCGACGCTGCACGGAGGGCGGCAAGCCGCGCTGTAAGGGCAGCGTTTCCGGGTTGCAGTGCGATGACCTGTTCCAGATAGGCGACCCGACCTGCGTCGTTGGCCGGTAGCCTGATCCTGGCGGATGGATAACCGGCAAACAGCCCGTCCCCGGTCGCTTCCAGGTAGGCGACACGTCCACCATAGGCAGCGCCCAGGCCGGTATCGATCTGGATGACCTGTCCGTTGTAGCGCGGCCAGATTGCGCCACCGGTCGGCGTGTGGCCGACGACGATGCGTCGGGCTGCATGGCGGCGCAGGATGGCTGCCACCGTTTCGGGCGCGGCCTCCGGAGGCACGCCGGACAGGCCGCGATACCAGAGCGGGCCGTGGTCGTCATTGAGGATGCTCGATGATTGCGGGTCATTGCGGCGCAGGGCCTCGCGCGCTTTCATCGTCAGCGACTCCAGGCTGTTCTGGCAATAGCGGCCGCTGAGGCCGCCATGCAGGAAGATCATGTCGTTGATCCGGATCGCCACCTTGCCTTGCATGACCCATTGAAAATATTCGCCCCGCGGATTCCAGCCGGGATCCCACGCCAGCCGATGCTCCACCCAGCCCAATGGATGCTTTTTCTGCCACTGCCGCTTGAATTCCTCGGGGTTGGCGGCAGCATTCCCGGCCTGCTCCGGTGCGAGGTTCTGCAGCACCTTGTCGAAGTAGCGATCGCGCAATGATTCCGCATTCCGGGTCACGAATGCCTGGTATTCCCCTGGCGTTACATAGCGCAAATCGCCGTAGACATTCATCGCCTCATGGTTGCCGATGAGATGGTGCACACGGCCGCCCTGCCTGCGGGCCTGGCTCGCGAGTTGGCGCATGTGGGCAATGATCTTCCTGGTGTCCGGGCCGCGGTCGGGAATGTCGCCTGTCTGCACCAGGTGGGCTTGGCCGGCGATCCATCGGCCGCGTGTGTCAACGATGGCCGCCGCGCGCAATGCCGACAGGTAGCTGTCGTAGTCGCCGTGGAGATCGCCCAGGGCAACGACGCGGTCTACGCCCTGCCACTGGTATTCGTCGATCTGTTGTGCGGCCGCCAGCGCCGGACTCGACAGTGCCGCGCACAGGAACAAGCTGCCGGCCAGTCTCCTGACTGCCGCCAGCACCCCGGCGCCCTTGCGCGGGAAATCACTGCTGCGGAGGGCTTCGGGACTCATCTTCATCCACCATGCTTGACGGCTGCGATTCGTGCTGCGCATGTCCGGGACAACGGAATCGGGGGCCGAACCAGGACGATGGTATGCCGAGAACAGGTGAAGGCCTGGGCGTCCTCCGCCCCATTTGGAGGTGTACCTTGTCCGGCGGGCTGCTAAAGTCGGTGCCATGACACAGGGGATGCATCGGGCCGCGTTGCGGCGTAGGGGGTGGGCGGCCGCATGCGCAGGGTTGCTGGCGCTGGTCGTGGCCATGCCGGTGCTGGCGCTTGGCCTCGGCCAGATCCAGGTGCGCTCGCAGGCCGGACAACCGCTGTTGGCCGAGATTCCGATCGTCAGCAACGATCCGTCCGAGCTCGACAACCTGCAGGCGCGGCTGGCTTCGCCGGAGACCTTCCGCCGCGTTGGGCTGCAGCCGCCGCAAGGCATCGTCTCCGACCTGCAGTTCACGGTGGCGCTGGACGCGCGCGGCAACCCGGTGATCCGGGTCACCAGTGCCGCGCCGGTGCAGCAGGCGCTGCTGACTTTCCTGGTCGAGGTCGACTGGGGGCAGGGCAGGTTGGTGCGCGAGTATTCCGCCCTGCTCGAGGCGCCGCGTACCGTGTCCGCACCGGCGCAGCCGCCGATCCAGGCCCCGGTGGTCGCACCGCCCGCCACCATCGTGCGCCTCCCGGAGCCGTTGCCCCCGCCCCAGAATGCGGCCGTCGGACCCGAGCCCGAGTCCGACCCACAGCCGGCGCCTGTCGTTGCGGAGCAGCCGCCCGCCGCCGAACCTGCCGCGACGGATCGCGACCAGGTAGCGGTCGCGCCTGCCATGCCGGCGCCCGCACCGCTGCCGGCACCTGCACCCGCACCCGCACCCCCGTCGCCGGATACGGCCTCGGAATATGGCCCGGTACAGTCCGGCGACACCCTCGGCCGGATCGCCGCGGACCTGCGTCCCGCCGGCCTTACCCTCGACCAGGCCATGCTGGCGCTGCTGCGCGCCAACCCCGACGCCTTCATCGACGACAACATCAACCTGCTCCGCCGCGGCGCGGTGCTGCGGGTGCCGCAAGCCGCGGAGCTGTCGCAGTACAGTGCCGCCGAAGCGGCCGCGGTGGTGCGCGAGCAGATCGGACAGTGGCGAGAGTTGCGCCGGCCGGCGCCGCAGCCTGAAGCTGTAGCCGGCCAAACAACGGCGGCTGCGGACGAGCGTGCCGGGAGCAGTGCGGCGGCGCCACGTGTTGCCGATGCCCGGCTGGAAATCACACCGCCGTCGCAGGGCAGCGGCCAGCGCGCGGGAACACGATCCGGCATTTCCGCCGGGGGCGAGGGCGACATGCTGCGACAGGACATGCAACAGACCCGGGAAACACTGGCCGCGCGCAATGCCGAGGTCGAGGAGCTGAAGACGCGCGTCGCCGAGCTGGAGCAACTGCAGCAGCAGCAACAACAACTGGTCAGCCTCAAGGACAGCGAGCTGGCTGCCGCGCAGCAGCGCCTCGCCGAAAGCAACCAGCAGCCGGCGACCACGCTGGCACAGGCCAATGCCAACGAGCCGGCGCGCGGCGCGGAGGCCGCAGGTGGGGGTCTCTGGTTGTGGCTGGGCTTGGCCCTGCTGGTCGCGGGCCTGGTGGCGTGGATGCTTGCGCGCCGCCGGCGCAGCCAGCCTCCGCGGCAGACCTTCGACACCTCGGCGTTGGCGGCCGGCATGCCACGCGCGCCTGAGGAGATCCGGGAGGACGCGGTTGCTCCTGTTGTGGATCGCGGCGAGCCCATCGCGGAGCAAGCGGAGCAGGACATCGGCGCCGAGAGGACAGCAGCGGCGGACGCACCGGCCTGGCGGGCTTCCTCCGCAGGCTCGGTCGAGCCGGCGATGCCGACCTGGCATGCCGGCAGCCGTCCGGAGCCAGGGGTCGAGGACGCCGCCACGGTGGCGTCCCTCAATCCCGCGCCGGCCGGACAGGAGCGGATCGAGCTGGCGCGTGCCTACGTCGACCTCGGTGACGTCGACACCGCGCGCAGCCTGTTGCAGGAAGTCGCCGCAGGCGGCGATGCAGACGCCCGCGTCGAGGCGGCGCGCCTGCTGCGCGACCTGGCCTGAACCGCGCCGCGGCGTCGATGCGTTACGCCCTGGGCGTGGAATACGACGGCGGAGATTTCCTCGGCTGGCAACGACTGACCGCGCCCGGAGAACCCGTCGCCGTCGGCCGCGGCTGCACCGTGCAGGCAGTCCTCGAACACGCGCTGTCCACGGTCGCCGACCAGCCTATCGAAGCCGTCTGCGCCGGCCGCACCGATGCCGGCGTGCACGCCCGCTGCCAGGTGGTGCACTTCGATACCACGGTCGCGCGCGACCCGCGCGGCTGGATGCTGGGCGCGACCTCGCGCCTGCCGCCGGCAGTCTGCGTGCGCTGGTGTCGGGAAGTGGAAGGGGATTTCCACGCCCGCTACTCGGCGCGTGCGCGTCGCTACCGTTATCGCCTGCTCAACCGGGCGGTGCGCCCGGCACTGGAGCGCCAGTACCTGTCATGGGTCCGCGAGCCGCTGGACGCGGCCGCCATGCACCGCGCGGCGCAGCTGCTGGTGGGCGAGCACGATTTTTCCGCCTTCCGCACCGTGCATTGCCAGGCGCCGCACGCGCGCCGCGACCTGCAGTCGATCGCCGTCGCGCGCCGGGAGGCCGAGATCCTGATCGGCGTGCAGGCCAATGCCTTCCTGCACCACATGGTGCGCAACATCGTCGGTTCGCTGCTCGAGGTCGGCAGCGGCAAGCAGCCGGAGGCCTGGATCTCTGCAGTGCTGGCCGGTCGCGACCGCAGCACCGCCGGTCCCACCGCGCCTGCCTGCGGACTGGAGTTCCTTGGCCCCCTGTACCCTGTGGCATGCGGATTGCCGGAGGAAGTGACCTGGCTGGCTGAGCCCGGTCCGGGGTCGCCGGAAACCAGCCCTGCCGTCACTTGACACGTGCCGGGTCTCGGCTCCGTGTCGTGAATGAACCGCAAAAGACGGGTACGCTTCATTGGCGGCTACCGACTTCCCGCTTCCCGCTTTCGACTCTCGACTGTCCACTTTCCACTCCCGAGCATCCCAATGAGCCGCACCCTCTTCCGCACCCGCATCAAGTTTTGCGGCATGACCCGCGCCGGGGACGTGCGCCTGGCCAGCGAGCTGGGCGCCGACGCAGTCGGTTTCGTGTTCGCCGAGGGCAGCCCGCGGCGGGTGCACCCCGAGGAGGCGCGTGCCATGCGCAATGCGCTGGCCCCGCTGGTGGACGCGGTCGCCGTGTTCCGCGACAACGATGCTGATGACGTGCGTGAAGTCGTCAAGCAGGTGCGACCCAGCCTGCTGCAGTTCCACGGCGACGAGGACGATGCCTTCTGCCGTGGGTTCGGCGTGCCCTACATCAAGGCCATCCCGATGGGTGGCGCGCACTGGCAGCACGCGGTCGCGCTTCCGCTGCGCTACCCAGCCGCAGTGGCGTTCCTGTTCGACAGCCACGGCAACGGCGCCTCGGGCGGTAGCGGCGTGGCCTTCGACTGGTCGCGGCTGCCAGACCGGTTGAATCGGCCGGTGATGGTCGCCGGCGGGCTCTCCTCGGCCAACGTCCACGATGCCATCCTCGCCACCCTGCCCTGGGGCGTGGATGCGGTCAGCGGGATCGAGTCCGAGCCGGGAGTCAAGGACGGCGACCGCATGCGCGCCTTCGTGGAGGAGGTGCGACGCGCCGATTGCCACGTCGAGCCGGATCTGGAGGCAGGCACGCCCGCAGGCGACCGCGCCAACGGGCTCGCAGGCGCCGGGCAGTGAGCATGGCGCCGGATCCGGCGACCAAGCAGATCGACTTCCACGCCTACCCCGATGCAGAGGGTCACTTCGGCCGTTACGGCGGTCGCTTCGTCGCCGAAACCCTGATCGGGCCGCTAGTTGAGCTGGCGGAGGCCTACGACGCAGCGCGCGTCGATCCGGCGTTCGTCTCGGAGTTCGAGCGCGACCTTGCGCACTACGTCGGCCGCCCCAGCCCGATCTACCACGCGCAGCGGCTCAGCGACCACGTCGGCGGCGCGCGCATCCTGCTCAAGCGCGAGGACCTCAACCACACCGGCGCGCACAAGATCAACAACACCATCGGCCAGGCGCTGCTCGCCAGCCGCATGGGCAAGCGCCGGATCATTGCCGAGACCGGCGCCGGCCAGCACGGCGTGGCCAGCGCCACGGTCGCCGCGCGCCTCGGGCTGGAGTGCGTGGTCTACATGGGCGCGACCGACATCGAGCGGCAGAAGATCAACGTCTACCGGATGCAGCTGCTCGGCGCCACGGTGGTGCCGGTGACCAGCGGCTCGGCGACGCTCAAGGATGCGCTCAACGAGGCGATGCGCGACTGGACGACGAATGTCCGCGACACCTTCTACATCATCGGCACCGTCGCTGGCCCCGATCCTTATCCGCGCATGGTCCGCGACTTCAACGCCGTGGTCGGCCGCGAGGCGCGGGCACAAATGCTGGCCGAATACGGCCGCCTGCCGGATGCGATCACCGCTTGCGTCGGCGGCGGCAGCAATGCCATCGGCCTGTTTCATGCTTTCCTCAACGATCGCGAGGTGCGCATCGTCGGCGCCGAGGCCGCGGGCGAGGGGATCGCCACAGGCCGCCATGCGGCGTCTCTGGCGGCGGGCCGTCCGGGCGTGCTGCACGGCAACCGCACCTACGTGATCTGCGACGACGACGGCCAGATCACCGAGACGCACTCGGTCTCTGCCGGCCTGGACTATCCCGGGGTCGGACCCGAGCACGCCTTCCTCAAGGACGCCGGCCGCGCCGAATACGTCGGCGTCGACGACGACGAGGCATTGGCGGCCTTCCGCCTGCTGGCGCAGACCGAGGGCATCCTGGCCGCGCTCGAATCCAGCCACGCCATCGCCCAGGCGATGAAGCTGGCGCGCGACCTGCCCAGCGACGCGCTGGTGCTGTGCAACCTGTCCGGGCGCGGCGACAAGGACGTGCACACCATCGCCGCGCGCGACGGGCTACACCTGTGAGCCCGCCGGGTTCCGGATCGCCGGCATGAATCGCATCGACGCCCGCTTCGCAGCCCTCCGCTCCGCCGGCCGCAAGGCGCTGGTGCCGTTCGTGACCGCCGGCGACCCGTCGCTGGAGGCAACGGTGCCGGTGCTGCATGCCCTCGTTGCCGCGGGCGCCGACGTGCTCGAACTGGGGATGCCGTTCTCCGACCCGATGGCCGACGGCCCAACCATCCAGCGCAGCTCCGAGCGAGCGCTCGCGCGCGGCGCGGGCCTGGACTACGTGTTCGACAGCGTGCGTAGCTTCCGCCAGCGCGACGGCGAAACCCCGGTGGTGTTGATGGGCTACCTCAATCCGGTCGAGATCCGCGGCGCCGACGCCTTCGCTGCCGCCGCCGCCCAGGCCGGGGTCGATGGCCTGCTGCTGGTGGACCTGCCGCCGGAGGAGTCCGCCGTCTTCCGCGAGGACTTTGGCCGCCAGGGGCTGGCGCTCATCCTGCTCGCCTCGCCGACCACCACCGAGGCGCGCATGCGGCTGCTGGCCGAGGGCGCCGCCGGGTACCTGTATTACGTCAGCTTCGCCGGCGTCACCGGAGCCTCCGAACGCCTGGACACGACGGCCGCTTCGGCGCGCCTGCGCGGAATCCGCGCGGCCACCGGCGTCCCGGTGGTCGCGGGATTCGGGATGCGTGATGCCGCCAGCGCCGCGGCCATGGCCCGTGAGGCCGACGGCGTGGTGGTCGGCAGTGCGCTGGTGGAGGCCATGGCCGGGGCGGACAGCCCGGAGG
>JALZMP010000126.1 GCA_030858145.1 Pseudomonadota bacterium | reverse complement strand
GGCCGCGCTTGATCGTACCCCGTACGCGTTTCTCGTCGAGTCGCCGCTGTTTGGCGGCACGGCCGGGGCGGGTGGCGATGCGCGGCGTCGGCGCACGCACGCCGGCGGCGACGAAGGCCGCCAACCGCTCGCGCGCATCCTGGCGGTTGCGCTCCTGGGTGCGGTAGCGCTGGGCATTGATCACCAGCACGCCGGCGTCGGTCAGCCGCCGATCGCGCTTGGCCAGCAGGCGGACACGCACCGCGTCCGGCAGGCTTGGCGAATTCGCCACGTCGAAGCGCAGCTCGACGGCGGTCGCAACCTTGTTGACGTTCTGCCCGCCGGGGCCTGACGCGCGCACGAAGCGTTCGACAAGTTCATCCTCGGGAATGTCCACCGTGTCCACGACCTGCACCATGGGCGGATTGTAGGGAGGTCACAGGTCCACGCTGCGTGGCGCCCGGCCTGGCTGCCTTCCCGCCGCGTTGGCCCTTACCTCCAGTCGACACCTGCGCCGCTCTCCACGCTCGCGATCGCGGCGCCGGTATCGAACAAGGCCAGGGCACGCTCGAACGCGGCATCCCGCGGTGCACTCGCCAGGATGCGCGCACCGCCGTGGGGATGGATGAACTCCAGCGTCTGTGCATGCAGCAGCATCCGCTGGATGCCGAGACTACGGAAGTTGCGGTTGTGGCGGCCGTCGCCGTGGCTGGTGTCGGCGATCAGGTGGTGCGACAGGTGCTTGAGGTGGCGGCGGATCTGGCGGAAGCGGCCGGTCCGCGGCCGCGCGTGCAGCAGGGCATAGCGAGAGGTGTCGAAGCCACCCGAGGGCCAGTCCAACTCGGTCGTGGCCAGGCGCTCGAAGTGCGTGAGCGCGGGCTCCTTCTGCGGCTTGCCCGGGCCGCCGTCCAGGGGATGGTCGACGGTGAACATTGTCGCCGCCGGCCAGCCGCGGCAGACCGCGAAGTAGGTCTTCTCCACCTCACCGGCCATCAGTGCCTTGCCCAGCGCCGACGCGGTGTCGCGATCAAACGCCAGCAGCAGGCAACCACTGGTCGCACGGTCAAGGCGATGGACCAGGAACACCGGGCGACCGAACTGCGCGCGCAGCCGGCCGGCGGCAAAGTCGGTCTCGCCTCGCGCCAGCGCGCTGTCGTGCACCATCAGGCCCGCCGGCTTGGCCACCACCGCCAATCGGTCATCGGCGTGGCACACCGTCAGCGCCGCAGGCATGTCCGCAGCCGCTGCGGCCGTCATCGCGGTCAGGGCGCGGCGTCGCGCGCGGACACGGGCGGTTCGATCTGCAGGCCATTGCCGCCCCGTGCCTTGCTGCGGTACAGCGCGCGGTCGGCGCGATCGAAGACCTCCGATGCGCGCTCGGGCTGCCCGCCCAGGGGGAACACCGCCACGCCGGCACTCGCCCCCGCGCGTACGCTGCGTGCCTCGTCGAGCGCGACCGGCTGGCCTATGCGCTCGATCGCGCGCTGCGCAGGGCCCAGCACGTCCTGTTCGGCGCGGATGTCCTGCAGCAGCAGGGCGAACTCGTCGCCGCCGAGGCGGTAGACGGTATCGGTACCGCGGATCAGCTGCCGCAGGCGTTCGGCGATCTCCTGCAATACCTGGTCGCCTGCGGCGTGGCCGTGGGTGTCGTTGACCGGCTTGAAGTCGTCGAGGTCGATCAGCACCAGGGCGCAGCTGCGCGGCTTGGCCTGCTGCAGCAGCGCCTTGAGCCGATGGTCGAAGGACTTGCGGTTGGACAGCCCGGTGAGCGGGTCGCGGTGCGCCAGTTCCTGGTGGCGATAACGGCTGGCCACCACCCGGTACGCGATCCAGCCGAGCGCGGTCGCCAGCAGGTACAGCAGCAGGCGCCCAGCCAGCAGGGTTCCGCCCGCCGCGGTCCAGTCCGCCCGCGGCAAGGCGCCCAGCTCCCACCGCCCGCCGCCGGGCAGCGAGTACTGCATGGAAACCGTCTGGCCGGTGAACACCGCAGCATCCCCGGAAATCACCCGCACGGGCGCTTGCCCCGGATCGGCGCTGCGCACCGCGATTTGCAGCCTGCTGCGTTGCGCGATCCGGGCGATGTCGACGAACAACTCGTCGGTGTCCACCGCCAGCGCGACGATGCCCCAGTACCGGGTGTCCTGGCCGCTGGCATCGCGCAGGAACACCGGCGTGCGGCTGACCATGCCGGTGCCGCCCTGGAGCAGTTCGATCGGCCCTGCAATCACCGATCGCCGGGTCTGGATCGCGCGCAGCACCGCCTCGTTCTGCCGCGGAAGGTCGGCGTAGCGCACGCCCAGGGTCGCCTCGTTTCCCCGCACGGGATGGATCATGCTGATGACGCCGTCGGGGGCGAGCGCCACGTTGCGGATCGACGGATTGGCCTGGATCAGCCGTGCGGCGATGGCGTTGAAGGTGCGCCGGTCGATGCGTTCTTCGGCGGCGATCACCGCCGCCAGCGTCTCGGGCACCGCCAGCGCCGTTCTCAGCCGGTAATCGATCTGCTCGCGCGCCTCGCCTAGCATCGCGCGGGCCTGGACGTCCGCCTCCAGCTGCGCCTTGGCCGCGATGAAGTACAGCAGCACCGTGGCCAGCGCCGCCAGCGACAACGCCACCACCGCGCCGACCATCGGGGCGACGTAACGCTGCCTTGCGGGAATGGAAACGGCGTTCATGGGCAGGTCGAAAGCATGTTGCGTGCCAATGTGTCGATGCAGGGCGGCCGCCTGCTCGCGGCCCGCTTCAGCGCCTGCGCGGCCAGGCGGCAAGGAGGGCCCACAGGCCACCGAGCCCGGCGATCCAGGCCGGGGCCGGGATGGTCCACAGCAGCGGCCCGCCGGCCTGGAGCCCGAACAGCACCGCCCCCGCCACCAGCAGGCCGGTGCCGAGGATCGCCGACACCATCCGCCGCTGACCGTCGCGGGCCACCCGCGCCAGTTCGGCCAGGTCCTTCGAACGCATCCGCAACTCGTGGCGGCCTTCGACCTGCTGGGTCAGCCAGGCGTGCAGCAATCGCGGCATTTCCGGCGCATGTGTCACCAGTTCCGGCAGCCGCTTGCGGAACTCGCTGGCCAGCCGCTGCGGGCTGTAGCGCTCGGCCAGGATCTTCTCCAGCACCGGCCGAGCCACGGCCCAGATGTCGAGCTGCGGGTCGAGCAGGCGGCCGACGCCCTCGATGTTGAGCAGGGTCTTCTGCAGCAGGATCAGCTGCGGCTGCAGGGTGAGCTCGTAGCGCTGCGCGGTGCGGAACAGCTTGATCAACACCTCGGCGAGCGAGATCTCCGACAGCGGCCGGGTGAAATAGGGCTCGCACACCGCGCGCGCGGCGGCCTCCAGCTCGTCGATGCGGATGTGCGACGGCATCCAGCCAGCCTGCACGTGTAGCTCGGCGATGCGGCGGTAGTCGCGGTTGAAGATCGCCATGAAGTTCTCGGCGAGGAAGTACTGGTCCTCGCCCGAGAGCTGGCCGACGATGCCGAAGTCGATGGCGATGAAGCGCGGGTTGTCGCGGCGCTGCGCATCGACCCAGATGTTGCCGGCGTGGGCGTCGGCGTGGAAGAAGTTGTCGCGGAACACCTGGGTATAGAACACGCGCACGCCCTTGGCGGCGAGTGCCTTGCGGTCGATGCCGGCGGCGTCGAGCGCGGCGATATCGTCGCTGGGGATGCCGTGCACGCGCTCCAGGGTCAGCACGCGCTCGGCGGTGTGGCTCCAGATCACCTCAGGTACGTATAGATCGGGTGAATCCTGCCAGAAGCGGCGGATCACCGAGGCGTTGGCACCCTCGCGCTGCAGGTCGAGCTCGGCGGCGAGGGTGCCCCGGATCTCGGCGACGATCTCGCGCGGGCGGATCTTGTCGGCCGCCGGGTGGGTACGGTCGACCAGGGCGGCGATGCTGGCGAGCAGCGAGACGTCGGCGGCGATCTGTTGTTCAACTCCGGGCCGCAGCACCTTGACCACCACCTCGCGGCCGCCGGCAAGCGTGGCCGCATGCACCTGCGCGATCGACGCGGAGGCCAGCGGCTCGACCTCGAAGCACTCGAATGCCTCCGACACCGACCGCCCCAATTGCTGCTCCACGATCGCCTGCGCCTGCGCGCCGTCGAATGGCGCCACGCTGTCCTGCAGCAGCGACAGTTCCTCGGCGACGTCGGGCGGCACCAGGTCGCGACGGGTGGACAGGATCTGTCCGAACTTGACGAAGATCGGCCCGAGCTCCTGCAGTGCCAGGCGTAACCTCGCGCCACGCGACTGCGCCGCGATCTCGCGCGAGGCGCGCGGCACGAATGGCCACATCAGCCGCAGCCAGCGCTCGGCCGGCGTGTCGTCGAGCAGGTCGTCGAGGCGGTAGCGCAGCAGGACAAGGCCGATATGCAACGCGCGCACGGCGCCCTTCATCCGCCGGTCTCGCTGCCACCCGGCCTCAGGCGGGCGATGCGCACCGCGATCCGCTCGACGTCGTCGCGCAGCACATCGACGTCGTCGTGGAACGCATTGAGCTCATCGCGGCCGATCACGTCGCGCGACTCCTCGACCACGTACTCCGCGGTGGTCTCGGCGAGATCGATGGCGACGACCCGTGCCTGCCGCAGCGCCGCGGCGACGGCGTTGGCCACCTGCACTCCCAGTACGTCGCCCAGCACCGCCGCGAACGGCCGTTGCCAGTCGGGATCGAAGCGCTGCGCCAGTCGCTGCAGCTGCTGCGCCAGTTCCGCATCGCCCTCGATCCGCAGCCGGCCGGCCGGCATCGCCTGCGCGTGGCGAAGACCGCCATCGACCAGGGCGGACAGCTGCGACAGCAGACCACCCAAGGTGCTGCGCACCGCCAGGTCAGGCGCGTCGTCCCCGGCCACCGGGCCGACGCGCAGGCGTTCACCGTCGACCTGAAGCTGCAGCGCCAGCGGCGGCGCCACCAGGTGCAGGGCGATGCGGCGGCCGTCGAGCCTGGTCATCGCCTCGCGGGTGTCCTCGTCCAGCGCCAGCGCGCGGTTGAGCGCCGCCTCCAGCGCGCGACCGGCCAGCGGCTTGAACGAGTCGAGCGGGGTCGGCTGCGCGGGATCCATGACCCATTGTAGCGGCGGCCCAGCAGGCGCCGACAGCCTGCTCAAAAAGTCAGGCCTCATGCATCTTTCAAGTCGCGACTGCAGTGCATGTCCGGACGCGCCCCCGCGTCGGCCTCACGCCTGCGGACCGACCTCGCGGCACCAGCGTGCCAGCCGGGCGAGCCCTTCCGCGATCGTCACCTTGGGCGCGTAGCCGAAGTCCCGGGTCGCGGGCGTCATGTCGTACCAGTGCGTGGTGCCGAGCTGCTCGGCGAGGAACCGGGTCATCGGCGGCTCGCCGCGCAGGCGCAGCAGTGGCCAGGCGAGTTCGCAGGCCGCGCCGATGGCGTAGGCGGCGGCGAAGGGAAGGGTCTTGTCGACCTCAGGCGCCCCGGCCGCGCGCAGCAGTCCATTGACGATCTCCCGCACCGGCTTCGGTTCCCCGTTGCTGATGAAATACGCCCGGCCGGCGCACGTGGCGCCTGGCGCCAAGTGTTCGAAGGCATCGAAGTGGGCCTGCGCGGCGTTGTCGACGTAGGTGGTGTCGATGACGTTGTCACCGGTACCGACAAAGCGCAGCCGCCCCGCCCGCGCACGCTCGACCAGTCTCGGCAACAGCTGGTTGTCGCCCACGCCCCAGATCAGCCGCGGTCGCAGCGCGATGGTGGCCAGGCCGGCCTGGTTGGCGGCGAGCACCGCCTGTTCCGCGATCTTTTTCGTGGCCGCGTACGGCGCCTTGAAATCCTCGCCGTAAGGCACGGTCTCGGCAGTTCCGCCCTCGACCGGATGGGTGGCGCGATGGGTGACGCTGGGAGAGGACGTGTAGACGAGCCTGGCGATGCCATGCGCACGGCAGGCGGCGAGCACGTTCTCCGTCCCCACGACATTGGCACGGTGATAGCTGTCGTAGCTGCCCCAGGTGCCGGCCTTGGCGGCGTTGTGGAAGGCAGCCTCCATGCCTGCGGCAGCGGCCATGACAGACTCGCGATCGGCGAGATCGCCCTGCACCTGGCGCACGCCAAGGGCATCAAGCGCCGGGTAACGGCCGCGATTGAAGCTGGTCACGGCATGGCCGCGCATGACCAGTCCGCGGCACAGCGCCTGGCCAAGAAAGCCGCCGCCGCCGGTGACAAGGACGTTCAAGCGGACGCCTCGCCGGTGGGACGGGTGCGGCGGCGCAACTGCTTCGCAGCCCATGCGGCCAGTTGTTCGCGGCCGATCTTGGCATTGTGGCGGATGTCGACCGGGAACGGCTGCGGATGGTGCAGGAAGGTCTCGACCTTGGCGGTATGCACATGGCCCTCGCCGATGTGGCGCAACTCCTCCTTGATCCTGGGCCATTGGACCTTTGCAATCCCTGCCTGCAGTTCGACACACAGCACCGGCAGCTGGGTGCCGCGCGCGCCCACGCCGACCAGGGCGGTGCGCCGCACCTCGGGGTGGATGTCGAACACCGGTTCCACCTGCTCGGAGCACAGGGTCGCGTCGGGCGTGACCACGCGTTGGGATTTGCGGCCACAGAACCACAGGCGACCATCGCGGTCGAAATAGCCGAGGTCGCCCATGCGGTGGACGATGCGTTCGCGACAAGCCTCGCTCGCTGCGCTCGCGCCCCCATTCCGACCTTCCCCCGCATGCGGGGGAAGGGGTAGAACTTCGCAGATCTTGGCCAAGTGTGTCTGCGCGTCGCGGTTGAAATAGGTGTCGGTCGCGGTCGGGCCGGCGACGGTGATCTCGCCGACCTGCCCGCCCTTGACCAGCAGCGTGTCCGACCAGTGGGCGATGGCATCGTCACTGACGCGGATCACGCGCACCTCGTTCGGTGGCACCGGGCGGCCGACGCAGGTGCCGGCGCCGGTTTCGGTGCGCTCGCGCAAGGCGATCAGTTCGCGACCTTCGATCACCGCCACCGGCAGGCATTCGGTGGCGCCGTATGGGGTCCAGAATTGCGCATCGTCCGCAAGCAGCGCGCGCATCTTCACGACCACGTCCGCCGGCACCGGAGCACCGGCCGAGGTCACGCGTCGCACGCCGGGCATAGGCTGGCCGTGGTCGGCCAGCACCCGCATCAGTGCCGGCGAGCCGAACAGTTGGGTGACACCGAAGCGTTCGATCGCCGCGTGCAGCTTGCGCGGGTTCGCGCGCGCCGGCCGCGCCGGGTCCATGTCGGGGATGATCGAGGTCAGGCCGAGCGCGGGGTCGAACAGCGCGAACGGCGGGAAGGTCGGCAGGTCGATGCCGCCCGCCTCGATGCCGAAGGCAGCGCGCAGCAGTTCGATCTGCGCGACGAAATGGCGATGGCGGTACACGACGCCTTTCGGCACGCCGGTGGAGCCACTGGTGAACAGGATCGCGGCAGTCTCGTCGGGCGCGGTGTCGGCGAGCTGCGGTCCAGCCCCGGCACCGTCGCGCTCCACCTGCGCCAGTGTGGCGTCGGCCAACCACGCGCGCCGTCCGGTGGTGATCCGTACCCGCGCCGAGCGCGCCCAGCGCAGAATTAGGCGTGCAGTCATCGCCAGCGGAATGCCGATGAACGCCTGCGGCTGCGCCTCGTCGAGACACTGCTTCAGTGCGCCCTTGTCGATGCCGGGATCCACCAGCACCGGCACCGCGCCGGCCTTGAACAGCGCAAACATCAGCAGGAAGAACTCCGGCGTCGGCCGCACCATGACCACGGTGCGGGTGCCGCGCGTGACGCCATGCGCCACGAGCCCGGCGGCGATGGCGTCGCTGCGTGCGTCCAGTTGCCCATAGGTCAGCGCGACGTCGTAACGCCCTCGCCGCCCCGGGCAGCGCATCGCGACCTGGTTGGGGCGTTCACGCGCCAGCCGCGGCACCGAGGCGGCAATGTTGCAGTGCTGTGCTCCCCCCCCTTCGCGCAGCGAAGGGGAAGGTTGGGGAGGGGTGCTCTTGATGTTGCTGCTCATCGCGAAAAGCTTACCCCCTCCCGCCCGCCCGGCCCGCCCGCGCAGCTGTCGGGCGCTGTGCCGCGCGCGAGCCGATGGCTCGCAAACGCGCGTGCTCGCCTCCCCTTCGCTGCGCGAAAGAAAAAAAGGAGGGGAGCGAAGCGGAGACGACCATTGGTGCGTACAAGGGGACAGGAGTCAAAGCGGATGCGCATCGAGGAAGCGCCGGATCGCCGGCACCAGGACCTCATGCTTGTCTTCCAGCACGTAGTGCCCGGCATCGTCGAACGCGTGCACCTCGGCATCGGGCAACGCGTCCACGAAGCCGTCCAAGAAGTGCTGGTCGAAGACGAAATCACGCAGCCCCCAGCCGATGAACACCGGGCGGTCGGCGAACGCGCGCAGCCGCTGCCCCGCCTCGGCCACCATCGCCCACGCCCGATCACCTTCACGCAGCGGGATGTCCTGCATGAAGCGCAGGGTGGCGATGGCGTTGTCCCAGCCGTCGTACACGCCGCTGTAGGCCTGCCGCACCGCTGCCGGCAGGCGGCGCGTCGTGCCCATCCACGCCGCGCCGCGCGCGAACAGGTTGAAGCGCCGGATCAGCCAGCCACCCACGCGTGAATCGCGCCCCAGCGACAGCTGCCATGGCATTCGCTTGGCCGCGGGCAGCGGAAACGCCGCGGTGTTGAGGATCACCAGCCGTCGTACCTGTGCCATGTGCGACAGCGCCCAGCCGAAGCCGATCATCCCGCCCCAGTCGTGCACCGCCAGGGTCACCGGGCCCTCGATGCCGAGATGGTCGAGCAACGCGGTCAGGTCATCGACCCGCGACTGCAGGGTGTAGTCGTAACGCGGCGCGGCGTCCGCCGCGTCGTCCGGCCGGTCCGACAAGCCCATGCCGACGTGGTCGGGGACGATGCAGCGATAGGCTTGGCCCGACGCTGGGTGCGCCAGCGCGGAGACCAGGCGGCGCCAGTAATAACTCCACGACGGATTGCCGTGCAGCATGACGACGACCTCGCTGTCGCGCGGACCTTGGTCGAGATACGACATCGCGATGCCAGGCCTGGGCTCGAAACGCTGCGGCGCGAAAGGGTAGTCGGGAAAGCCTGCCTCGCAAGTGGTCATTTCAACAACGGCAGCTGTCCGCCCTGCTCATCGCGAAGCACCTCCGCCCGGCGGATCATCTGCTGCACTGCGGGCACGGCATGGATCGCCACCAGCTCCACATCAGGATGCTCGTTGGCGAACACCCGGAAGATCTCGTCGGCAAAGGCCTGGCCGATGGTGGTCACCTGCTCGAAATCCAGCACCACGCAGCGGAACCGGTCGACCCGCTGTAGCAGGTGCTTGGCCTCGCTCCGGGTGATCCAACACCTGCCTGCCTCAAGCATTAGTTCAACCGTGTGTCGAGTCTCAATCTTTGTCATGGCTGCCGCGACCTTTCCCGGCGCTGAGCGGCGAGCCTTTCTTGGATAATTTCTTTTCGTCGGACTTCAATCGTCGTTCAATTTTTTTCACTTCTTCCGCAGGCGGTAACGCCTCCGGGCGGATGTTGCGGTCGGTCAGTATCTTGCGCACATCCTGATTGTTGCGGACGTGTTGGTGCGAGATGTCGTTCTCGCCGTGCAGATCGTGTTCCTTGATCTGGGCGTTGGTGACTTCGTTGGCAAAATCCTTGGCCTTGATCGCAAGCGTGGGCAGGAAATCCGCCAGCGGCCGGCCTTCTGGCACCTGCATGCGCTTCTTCATGTCGAGCGTGGTCATGCCGCCGAACAGCGCCGCGTCGCCCTTGCTGAGGATGCGCCCGAATCCGTGGCTGTCCACGCCGCGTTCGAACATGACCCCGGACAATGCCCTTTGCGACGTCGTGAGCTTCTCGCGCGCCTGCACGCGCCCGATCTCGGCCAGCCGCTGTTCGATGAGTTCCTGTTTGCGGGTCTGCACCGCGAAGTAGGTCATGGCGAACGCGATCGCATCCTTGCGCGGGTCGCCGTTCTGGACAATCAGGTAACAGGCATAGCGGGTCAGCGCCAAGTCGTTGATTTCCCGGGATGTCCCGGACCCGATACCGACCATCTTGTTGACGTCAACAAAATGGTCTTCGACCCGCTGTCCCCCATTGCGGCAGGCTTGGGCTGCCTTGTCGATCACGGCACTGAAATTGCGCCACTCGTTGTAGCCCAACAACGTCTGCAACTCGCGCGCGTACCAGAATTCCACGCCCTCACGCCGGTGCGCGCATTGCTCGAAATTGCGATGCAACTGCTCGATGAGTTCCTTCTTCATATCGTTCTCCTTGGCATGGTGGCGGTCACTGCACGCTGGTCAGCGCGGCATAGCGCCGGAACAGGAAGGCCACGCGCTCGGCGTCGCTGGCGTAGCTGCGGGCGCCGCCGTCTTTGCGATAGGCAGCGTTCACCGCGCGATCCAACGCGGCATGCGCTTTCACCAGGTCGGGCGGCATGGTGTCGGGGCCGTAGAGGTCGGCCAGGGTGCTGTCCGGATGCGCTGCGCGCGCATCGAGCACGGTCTGTGCGGCAGCCTCGATGGCGGCGCATGCAGTGCTCCCTCCCCCGCTTGCGGGGGAGGGTTGGGGTGGGGGCAGGCTGGGCCAGGGGAAGTTGTTGTAGACGATCTGCGCGGAGTAGCGGAAGTCGCTTTTCAGTCGGCCGCAGACGGCGCGGACCCAGGCCATGTGCATGGTGGAGGTCATGATTGCGAACAACCAAAGCGGCGCATCCGGCACGCACATGTTGCTGTCGCCGACCACGATCTTTGGATCGACATATCCGAGAGGAATGAATGCCCGGTTCTCGGAAGAGTGTCGGGGCACGAGGATGTAACGGTCGGTAGGCTGTCTGATTTCCCCGAACAGCGTCGGCGTCGCCGCCAATTTATTGGTCGCGGCACGCCCGGACGCCGCCCGTTTGGCGCGCACCGCTTCCACCCGCGTCAACACCTGCGGCAATGCCTTGAGTTGTGCGGGTGCGATGTCCTTGAGCCACAGACACCAGCGCGGGATGCCATTGATGAACTCCTCGGCGCCAAGGAACGGCCGGATCCACGGCTCGGCCTGCGGCTCCTCGACCAGCAGCGCGGCGCGCTCATCATCGGTCAACAGCAAATGCCCGCCGTCGTTGGGCATCGAACCGAATACCATTGGCGGCACCGCGCACAGCGGCTCGCGCCGGTTGGGCAAGGCCGCATCCGGCGCATCGACCAGATAGGGATTGATATTGGTCGCGGCCATTTCGTGCGCCGGTCCATCGATGTCCGGGTAATCGAACAGGCGCTTGTGCACGATGTCCTCGCGGCCGAAGCCGACGATCACGCAATGCACCGCGGCCTTGCCCGGCGCCTCGTTGCTCCACTTGAAGGTGCGGTGCGCGAACTGGATATGCATGCCGCGCTTGAGCAGCTCGCTCCACAGCACGCCGACCTGTTCGCCCTGGCTGATCGAGTTGGTGCTGACGAAGGCGCAGCGGATTTTCCCGCGCGCGGTGGCATCGGCGCGCTCGGCGGCGACGAAGATGTCCTCGATGCAGGCTTCGGCCTTCTTCTTCTGCGCACGCACCGCCTTGCCGGAGAACTCGACATCGGCAAATTCGCGCTTGTCGGGGCTGGCGAAACCCTCTTTCGTGCCCGACAAGTATTGCGCAGCCTTGAAGTACCAGCCGGTGACGAAATCCAGTACGCCGGCGCCCTTGACCTTGCCGGCGACGAATTCCAGATCGCGCTTCTGTTCGTCGGTCTGGTGCTGCTTGCCCACAAACGGCGGATTGCCGAGGATGTAATCGAGCCGCTCCGGCGGCACGAAATCCTCCCAGTCCAGCCGCAACGCGTTGCCGTGGCGGATGTGCGCGGAGTCGTGCAGCGGCAGGTGGCGGAAGTAGGTGCCGAAGGCCTCGCCGGCGACCAGATCCATCTGGTGCTGGGTCAGCCACATGGCGACCTGCGCGACCTGGGCCGGGAACTCCTCGATCTCGATGCCGTGGAACTGCGCCAGGCTGATCTTGAACAGGCCGAACACCTGGTCCAGGTCCGGCTCGCCGAAGACGCGCGCGGCCTGCAGTACGTCGAGTTCCAGCCGGCGCAGTTCGCGATAGGTGATGACCAGGAAGTTGCCGCAGCCGCAGGCGGGATCGAGGAAGTGCAGGGTGGTGAGCGACTTGTGGAAGGCGAACAGTTGCTCCTTGTGATGCCGCACGCGCTCGAACTCGGCGCGCAGCTCGTCGAGGAACAGCGGCCCGATCAGCTTGAGGATGTTGGCCTCGGAGGTGTAATGCGCGCCCAGTTGGCGGCGGCGGTCCTTCGCATCCAGGTCGATCACCTTCTGGAACATCGCGCCAAAGATCGCCGGCGAGATCTCCGCCCACTGTACGTCGCAGCACGCCAGCAACTGGACGCGCATGTCGGCGTCGAACTCGGGGATCGGCAGGGACTCCTCGAACAGCTTGCCGTTGACGTACGGGAACGGCGCGAACTTGTCCACGTGCGCGGCCTGGCGCGCGTGCAGCGGGGTGTTGAGCACCTGGAACAGGCGTGCGAGCTCGGCGCCGGTATCGCTGCCGTCGGGGCGGGTAACGTCGATCAGTTCGCGGAAGGCGTCCTTGGGACTGAACAGGCCGGTGTCGTCGGCGAACAGGCAGAACAGCAGCCGCACCAGGAACACCTGCAGCGGATGGCCGGCGCGTCCGTCGGGAGCAAGGCCGTAGCGGTTGCGCTTGAGCGCGTCGTGCAGCTCGCCGAGTTTCTGCACGGCGCGGATGTTGGCCTCCGGCTCCTCGCGCAGGCGCACGCGCGCGTAGCCGGCGATGAAGCCGAAGTCCTGGATGCGTTTGGGCAACTCGGCCAGGGTGAACTCGCTGATGGTGCCCTCGTCGAGATCGTGAAGACGGAAGTGCTGGAAGTCGGACACCACCACATAGCGCGGCAGTTCCGGTTCGGTGAGTCCTGCGAAGTAGTTGGTGGCCTGCACGAACGCGGCGTCGAGGTCCTGTCCGGCGCTCTTGTGCTCGGCCAGCAGCGTGCCGGGCCAGAACACGTCGATGCGGCCGTGCACTGCCTTGCCGAGGCGCTGCGCGCGCTGCTCGTAGACGGCGACGCGGCGGCGCTGCACGCCGAACACCGCAAAGAACTCGTTCCAGAAGGTTTGCGCCTCGGCGCGCTCGGACCCGACCTGCGCCCAGTCGCGCGCGAACGCCGCGGCCTTGGCGCGGATTTCGGGCCAGGTGAGGTTGGGCGCGGCGGGCGGGGCGGGTTTCTTCGAGGTCATAGCGGCTGCGCGTCCTCGCTCCCGTAATCCTGCACCGCATTATCCTCGGCCGACAGCAGCCGCAGGTAAGCCGGGTGCAGGAACAGTTTCTCCTTGCCCATGCGCTGCTCGCGCAGCACGCCGATGACGGCGAGTTCGCGCAGGTAGCGTGCGCCGGTTTCGCGCTTGGCGATGCCGGCATCGACGAGGTTCTGGATGCGGCAGTAGGGCTGGGTAAGGATCACTTCGATCAGCTCGCGGCTGTAGATTTTCGGACGCTGGCTGCGGATGTAGTCACGCGCCTTGTTCTCCAGGGTGCGGATCGCGGCGATCTTTGCGGTGGTCCAGCGCGCAGTCTCGGCAATGGCGTCGAGCATGTAGGCGATCCATGCCTCCCATTGGCCCTGCATGGTCACCGCCAGCAGCAGGCGGTAGTAGTCAGCCTTGCGGCGGATGATGTAGCGCGACAGGTACAGCACCGGCAGGTCGAGCAGCCCCTGTTCCACCAGCATCAGCAGGTTGAGCACGCGGCCAGTGCGGCCGTTGCCGTCGGTGAAGGGATGGATCGCCTCGAACTGGTAGTGCGCGACCGCCATGCGGATCAGCGGATCAATGTCCTGGTACTCGTGGATGAAGCGTTCCCAGTTGGCGAGCTTCTCGCGCAGCAGCGCCTCGCCGACCGGTGGGGTGTAAATGACTTCGCCGTGCTGGTTGGCCAGCGCGGTGCCGGGCACGCGCCGCACGCGCATGTCGACCGCCTTGATGCGGCTGCAGACGACCTCGGCGGTGTCGGTGCACAACGGCCGGCGTTGCAGTGACTGGAAGCCTTCGTAAAGCGCGCTGCGATAGCGCAGTGCTTCCCGGGTGGCGTGGCTGGCGCCGCCGTCGGGATGGTCGGCATAGCGGAACAGATCGTCGGCGGTGGTGACGATGTTCTCGATCTCCGAACTGGCCTGGGCTTCCAGCACCGGGATGGTGTTGATCAGGACGGCGGGGTTCGGCAGATGGCCCGTGGCCTGCTTGAGGGCCGCCAAGGCGGCACGCGCCTCAATGCACGCCTTCAGCAGTGCACGGGTTTCCAGGTCCGTTGCCGGTGGCAGAGGCGGCAAGTCGTTGTAAGGCCGGCGGGGGTCCGGGCGGGGAAAGGCGCCCATGGCGTGTGCTCATGTCGACGAGATCGACATGATGCTCATTACATCACCATTAAATCAAACTTTTTCGACATGAATGGTTGTTCATGTCGGAGGAAGCAAATCAGCTGCGCTGCGCGAAGATGCGTGGAGCGGCTACCACACCACCTCGGCCATCGAGCAGTTCAGCCCGGAGCCAATGCCCAGCAGGGCCACCCGGTCACCCTTCTTCAGCCGGCCCAGCTCGCGCAGCTTGGAGAGCACGATCGGCACCGAGGCCGGGCCGATGTTGCCGTGCTCGCCGAAGATGGTCATCACCTTCTTCGGGTCGATGCCAAAGGCCTGGATGAAGGCGGCGGTGTGGACCTGGCTGACCTGGTGGATGACGAACTCGTCGAGCTCCTCGACCACCCAGCCGAGCGCGAGCTTGGCGGCGATAAAGGTCTTGTGCGCCAGCTTCAGGCCCTCGACCAGCAGCGTCTTGGTGTCGGTCACCATGCGGTCGAGGTTGCCACGGCACAGGCCATTCCACTCCGTGGCCGCACGGGTGACACCGCCGCGGTAGCGCGGCGCGCCGGGGGCGAGTTCGGCGCGGGCCAGCACCATGCCGGCGGCGCCGGAGCCCAGGGTGAGGGTGGCGAGCTCGTTGCGGAACTGCTCCTCGGTGACGTCAGGCAGCAGCAGGCGCTCCAGGGTCTTGTCGTAGGCGAGGTTGGCGGTCTCGCCGTCGACCACCAGGGCGTAGTCGATCTCGCCGCGCTCGATCATGCGGCTGGCGATGTCCATGCCGTTGAGAAAGGCCAGGCAGGCGTTGGCGACATCGAAGTTCTGGCACTGGTCGCCGAGGCCGAGGTTGCCGCTGACGACGCTGGCGGTGGACGGCTCCAGGAAGTCGCGGCTGACCGAGGTGTTGACCAGCAGGCCGACCTTGTCCGGGTCGATGCCGGCGTCGGCCAGCGCCTTGACCCCGGCCAGGGTCGCGGCATCGGAGGCCAGCACGTTGTCGTCCCACAGCCGGCGGGCGTGGATGCCGGCCACGTCCTGGAGTACGTCGGTCTTGATGCCGAGGCGGTCGAGGGTGGGCTTCAGGCGCGCATTGATTTCGTCAGTGGACAGCCGGCGCGGCGCGTCGATATGCGCGAGGCCGGCGATGGCGACGTTCTTGAACAGCATGGGCAGGCCGCCGGTGGGGCACAGGGCCGAACAGCGTAGCGGCTTGGACCTGAGCGCGCATTCACAAGGGGGCGGAGGCAGTCAAGCGCGCTTGACTACCTCCGTCCGCACGGCTCACCGCTAGCGCCCGCAGCGCCAGGCGGCGAAGCGCTGGCTGCCGCGCACCGGCTCCGAGAGCGGCGCCAGGGTGTCGGCGCCGATCCCTGGGGCTTCATTGCGGGCCAGGGTTTCCAGCTCCTCGCGCACGCGGAGCTGATTGCGTTCGATGAAGGCGATGCCATGCTTGACCGAGACGTCGACCTCGCCGCGCTTGTCGCAGCCGGCCGGCGCCGCGGACACCACCCGCACCGCACTGGCGCCGGGGGCCATGTGTACCCAGGTGCAGGCGCTGGCGGTCAGGGCAAGCGTGGCGGCGATGAGCAGGCGCATGGCAAATCCTGTTGGCGATGACAAGCAACGGAGTGTGCCGTGCCGGGTGTGTCCGGGTATGAATGAGGGGGAAAGCATCCCCTCCCCCAACCCGTCCGGCCCGCCAGTGCAGTTACCTGGCTGCGGTCTGGCCCGCGACCACCTTGCCATCTGCATCAAGAATGGTGACCTCGCCGAAGCCCAGCTTGCGCACCGGCTGCTCGATCTGCTTCAGGTCGCCGACCACCACCCAGGTCAGGGCGTCGGCGTCCAGCTTTCGTGCAGCCGCGGCGACCTGCGCCGGGGTCATGTTTTCGATCTCGGCCTTGCGTCGGAACACATAGTCGTCCGGCCGCTGGTAGCGGACGATGCCGCCGATGGTGGACATCACCGAAGCCGCGGTCTCGTAAGCGCCGGGCAGGCTGAGGGTGTTGATCGCCTTGATCCGGGTCACCTCGTCGGCGTCCGGCGGCACCTTGCCGGAAGCGTAGTCGGCGATCTCGCGGCGCATCTCGGCCATCGCCTCGGCGGTCTTGTCGATCTGCACCGGCGCCGACGCCAGCCACGGCCGCTGCCCGAGCGCGCCCGAGGCGCTGCTGCGCGCGCCATAGGACCAGTGCTTGTCCTCGCGCAGGTTCATGTTCAGCCGCGAGGTGAAGTCTCCGCCGATCACGCCGTTGGCGATGTCGAACACGGTGGCGCCGGCGTCCATCGTCGACGGCACCAGCTGGGCGGCGAAGATGTTGGCCTGCACCGCGCCGGGCTGGTCGATCAGGAACACGCGCGGCTTGACCGGGGCTGGCACGGTGACCAGAGCCGGCGGCGGCGGCGGCGCGCCCTCGCCACGCCAGTCGCCGAAGTGCTTCTCCAGCAGCGGCACGATCTGCTTGAGCGTGGTGTCGCCGACCACGATCAGGGTGGCGTGCTCCGGGCGTACCCAGTCGCGGTGGAAGTCGACCAGGTCGGCGCGGGTCAGCGCCGCGATCGAGGCCTCGGTGCCGGTGCCGGTGGCGGGCATGGCGTAGGCATGGCCCTCGCCGTACAGCAGCGCCGGCAGCACCCGCAGCGCGGCAATGTTGGGCCGCGCCTTTTCCTGCGCGATGCCGGCGATCCAGCTGGCCTTGATGCGGTCGATCTCGGCGGGAGCGAACTGCGGCCGGCGCAGCATGTCGGCGAACAGCGCCAGCGACGGGTCGAGGTTCTCCTTCAGCGCCGACAGATAGGCGTTGCTGCCGTCGAGCGAAGCTCCAGCGCCGAGACTGGCGCCCAGCGACTCGGCGCGGTTGGCAAAGGCCAGCGACCCCAGCTCACCGGCGCCCTCGTCGAGCATGCCCATGGCGAAATTGGCAGTGCCGAGCTTGCGGCCCTGGTCGGCGGTGTAGCCACCGGGGACCTCGTAGCTCATCTGCACCACCGGCACGTCGTGGCGTCGGGCGAGGATGACCCGGGTGCCGTTGCGCAGTTGCGCGCGCTCGAGCTCCGGGAACTTGAGGTCGGGGAACGCCTTGGTGATCGGCACGCCCTGCGAACGGTCGACGCTGGCCGGCGCGGTGGTGTACTTGGCCTCGGCAGCGGGCGCCACGAACGGCGCCGGCGTGGCCGCGGGCGCCTCCACCAGCGGCGTACGCGCGCCCGGATTGATCACCAGGGTATGGCTGCCGGTGCCCAGCCACTGGGCCCCGGTGGCGCGGACGTCGGCCAAGCTGGCCCGCTGGATGTTGGCCAGCGAGCTGCGGAAGCAGCCCGGGTCCTGTTGGTAGACCGCGCAGGCCGCCAGCGCGTCGGCCTTGCCACCGAAGCCGCCGATGCGCTCGATGCCGCGGATGAAGCCGGCGCGATGAACGGTCTTGGCCTGCGCCAGTTCCTCGGCGGTCGGCCCCTGTGCGACCAGCCGGTCGAGCTCCTCGTCGATGATCGCCTCCACCTTCGCCGGATCGACCCCGGCCTTGACGTTGGCCACGATCACGAGGTTGGAGCCCAGCTGCTTGCCGAAGGCGAACGCGCTGATGCTGTCGACCAGCTTGTCCTCGTGCAGCAGGCGCTTGTCCAGGCGCGAGGACTTGCTGCCGCCAAGCACCTGCGCGAGCAATTGCAGCCGGTCGAGGTCGACGGTGCCGACCTCGGCGACGTTCCAGGCGCGGTAGATGCGCGGCTGCGGCACCTTGTCCTCCATGGTCTCGCGCGTCTCCTGGCTACGGCGGGCCACGTCGACCGCCGGCTGCGCCATGCTCGGACCGGCGGGGATGTGGCCGAAGTACTGGGTGGCCTTGGCGCGCGCGGTGGCGGCATCGATGTCCCCGGCCAGCACCAGCACCGCGTTGTTGGGGCCGTACCAGGTGCGGAACCAGGTCTTGACGTCCTCCAGCGCCGCAGCGTTGAGATCGTTCATCGACCCGATCACGCCGCGGTGGTAGGGGTGGTCAGCCGGATACAGGGCACTGAACAGCTTGTCCCAGGCCTGGCCGTAGGGCTGGTTCTCGCCCTGGCGCTTCTCGTTCTGGACCACGCCGCGCTGCTCGTCGAGCACGGCCTGGTCGACCGCGCCGAGAAAGTGACCCATGCGGTCGGACTCCATCCACAGCGCGGTGTCCAGCGCGGTGGTGGGCACGTTCTGGAAGTAGTTGGTGCGGTCGGTGTTGGTGGTGCCGTTCTGGTCAGTGACGCCGATCTGCTTGAACGGCGCGAAGAACTCGCCCTGGTGGTTCTCGCTGGCCTGGAACATCAGGTGCTCGAACAGGTGTGCGAAGCCGCTGCGCCCGGCCGGCTCGTCCTTGCTGCCGACGTGGTACCAGACGTTGACCGCGACAATCGGCGCCTTGCGGTCGGTATGCACGATCACCCGCAGGCCGTTGGGCAGGGTGAACTGCTCGTAGGGGATGTCGACCGTGGCGGCCCGGGCACCCTGCGCCAGCGCTGCCTGCGGCAGGAAGCCGCCGCCGAGGCAGGCGGTGAGGGCGAGGGCGAGCACCGCGGCGCGCGGCCGGGGAAAGGCGGGACGGCGCGAGGCGGATCGGGGCGAAGACGGCATGCAGGGCTCCAGGGTGGCGGATCGGATTGGGACGGCCTGCGATCTTAACGCCTACTGCACGACCGCGAATGGGCTGGAAGTCCTGCCCGGCGCAGGGAATCGCCTTCCGGAAGCGGCCAGGAAGAGCGGGCACGACCTGTTTCGAAGCGGCCACCGCGATGTCGACAGCGGGCCGACATGCTTTGCGGCATGGTGGGTGCATGAAGACATCCTCCCGACAGGCGCTGGTCACCGGCGCCAACCGCGGCATCGGCCTGGAATTCGTCCGCCAGCTGCTGGCCCGCGGCGACCGCGTGGTCGCCACTTGCCGCGAGCCCGGCAAGGCGGCGGTGCTGAACACCCTTGCTGGCGAGCATCCCGGCCGCCTGCACGTGCTGCCGCTGGACGTCGCCGAGCCGAAGGCGCACGCGCAGCTCGCGCGCGAGCTGCCGCTGGTGCTCGGCGAGGTCGGCGATCGCGGCGAAGGCACACTCGACTTGCTGGTCAACAATGCCGGCGTGCTGCATTCGGGCGAGCGCTTCGGCGCACTCGGCGCCGCGCACCTGGAACACAGCTTCCGGGTCAATGCGATGGGGCCGCTGTTGCTGTCGCAGGCGCTGGCGCCGCTGCTCGCCGACGGCGCGCGGATCGCCAACCTCTCCTCGCAGCTGGGCTCGATCGGCAACCTGGGCCGCTTCGGCACCCCCAGCTACAACATCAGCAAGGCCGCGCAGAACATGGCCACTGGATTGCTGGCCAAGGCCCTGTCCGAACGCGACATCGTGGTGCTGGCCCTGCATCCGGGCTGGGTGCAGACGCAGATGGGCGGAGAGGACGCCGAGATCACGCCTGGCGAAGCGGTGGCCGGGCTGCTGGAGACCATCGATGCCGCCACCGCGTCGATGGGCGGTGGCTTCTTCGACTGGCAAGGTGAACGGATGCCCTGGTAGCAGCGCATCCATGCCCGCAGGCGCGGCGTAGCTGGGACATGGCGCTCCCTGGCGGACATCGCGTGGTCAGACCCCGTTGTGTACTTCTCGTCGTCCTGGCCGTTGCCTGCGGCCCTGCGTCCGCGGCTCTCCTGTCGGTCCAGGGCGATGCGCGCGATCCCGCCAGTGAGCGCCTCCTCTATCGCGAACAACAGCTGATCCGCAACGACGGCGAGCGGCCGCTAGAGCGAGTAGCGCTCTACCGCTGCGCCGACGGCACCGCCTTCCACGACCGCAGCCTTCGCCGCTATACCCGCTGACCAACATCCGCTGCGGCCGCAATTGGCCCAGGCCGCGCCGCTGGCCGCGTGCCGGGTGGGCGGTTGAGCGCGGAGTTGCATGGTCGGCCGCCTGCCGCATCCTGGACCTATCAACGGCGCACTCCCCCCCTCCATCCGCCGAGCAAGTTCCGCGCGGGGCCAGCACGGACACTGACGGGACTGCGCGTGTTGTCATAAAATGGTCATCCGGGCCGCCGCCGTGGGGCCCGGCCCGCGCGCACGCGCCGTCTGGAGCACTCCATGCCTCGCCACGGCCCTGCGCCCTCGCCTCATGGATGCCGATTGACGACAACGCCCGGAAACGGCGCCGATGCACGCTGAGAGCGGGGCCTCCGACCTGACTGCCGCGGCTGCCGTGGCGACGCCCTCCCGTTTCAGCCCCGGCAGCCTGCTGCGGGTGCTGCTGGGCCTGGGCTTCGTCGCCGCGGCCGTGCTCTATGCCTTGTATCGCGGCGGCACCCCTGACGCCCTGCTGCTGGCGGCCGCCGCTGGCTTCGGCGCCTACATGGCGCTCAACATCGGCGCCAACGACGTCGCCAACAATGTCGGCCCCGCGGTCGGCGCCGGGGTGCTGTCGCTGGGCGCGGCGCTGGCGATCGCCGCGGTGGCCGAGGCCGCCGGTGCGCTGATCGCCGGCGGCGATGTGATCAACACCATCCGCGGCGGCATCATCTCGCCCGAGGCGATCCCCGACGGCGACAGTTTCGTCTGGCTGATGATGGCCGCGCTGCTGGCGGCGGCGTGCTGGCTCAACATCGCCAGCGCGGTCGGCGCGCCGATCTCCACCACACATTCCATCATCGGCGGCGTGCTCGGCGCCGGAATGGCCGCGGCGGGCGCGGCGGTGGTCCACTGGGACAAGATGGCCTCGATCGCCGCCAGCTGGGTGGTCTCGCCACTGCTGGGCGGGGTGATCGCGGCCGGCTTCCTCTACGTCATCAAGCGCACCATCACCTACCAGGTGGACATGGTGCGCGCGGCGCACACCCACGTGCCGGTGCTGGTGGCGCTGATGGCCTGGGCGTTCACCACCTATCTGCTGCTCAAGGGCCTCAACCGTGTGTGGCCGGTCGGGTTCACCACCGCCGTGATCGTCGGCCTGGTGCTGGCCGCCGGCGTGCTGCTGCTGGTGCGGCGGATCATGGCCGGCATCGCGACGCGGCTGGACAACAGCAAGGACAGCATCAACCGACTGTTCACGCTGCCGCTGGTGTTCGCCGTGGCCCTGTTGAGCTTTGCCCACGGATCCAACGACGTGGCCAACGCGATCGCGCCGCTGGCGGCGATCATCGACGTCCTCGCCGGCGGCACGGCGCGCGGCGGCAGCGCGCCGATCCCGCTATGGGTGATGGTCATCGGCGCGCTCGGCATCGCGCTGGGTCTCGCGCTGTACGGGCCGAGGGTGATCCGCACCGTGGGCAGCGAGATCACCGCGCTCGACCCGATGCGCGCCTACTGCATCGCCATGGCGGCGACCTTCACCGTGATCCTGGCCAGTCAGCTCGGACTGCCGGTCAGCACCACCCACGTCGCGGTGGGCGCGGTGTTCGGGGTCGGTTTCCTGCGCGAATACCTGAAGTTCAACTACGTGCGCATCATCCAGGACATCCGCGATCACCATCCGCCCGAGGACGAGGCCGCGATCGATGCCTTCATGGCGCGCTTCACCGCCGCGACCATCGAGCAGCGTGGCGAGATGCTGGCCGCGCTCAAACGCGACTTCGCGCTCCAGCGGGGGCCGGACTACCTGGCCAAGTCCGACCGCAAACAGCTGCGCCGCGCGCACAAGCAGGAACTGGTCAAGCGCTCGCTGATGCTGCGGATCGTTGCCGCGTGGGTGATCACGGTGCCGGCGTCGGCGGCGATCGCGGCGCTGCTGTTCTTCATGCTCCGCGGCATGTTGATGACCTGAGCCACTCGTTCGTTGATGCTCGTTCGCGACCCTCGCGCCGGGCGCGGCGGCGGCGCATGCTGCAGCAATGTTCGACGTCATCCTCTACCAGCCCGAAATCCCGCCCAACACCGGCAACGTCATCCGCCTGTGCGCGAACACCGGCGCGCGACTGCACCTGGTGGCGCCGCTGGGTTTCGCGCTCGACGACCGCCAGCTGCGGCGCGCAGGGCTGGACTACCACGAGTACGCGGCCGTGCAGGTGCATGACAGCCTCGGCGGCATGCTCGCCGCCATCGCTCCCGCCCGGCTGTTCGCGCTCAGCACCCGCAACAGCCGGCGCTACGACGCGGTGGCCTACGCCGCGGGCGATGCGTTCCTGTTCGGCCCGGAGACCCGCGGGCTGCCGCACGCGGTGCTCGAGGCGATCGCGGACGACCGTCGCCTGCGCTTGCCGATGCAACCCGGCAACCGCAGCCTCAACCTGTCCAATGCGGTCGCGGTGGTGGTGTTCGAGGCTTGGCGGCAGTGCGGTTTTGCCGGCGCCTGACAAGAACACTCCCCGAAAGTTCATGAACCCGCGGGTTCATTATTCAGGCGGGGTTGCCGGCCCCTGCGGAGAATGCGCACACCGGCCCGGGCGGCGTCCGTTTCCCCGACGGTCTCTCCCCCTCCCGCCGCCCGTGGACCGGTCCACCACAAAGAAGAGGCACCCCCGATGAAGCGTTCCCCCTGCATGCTTGCCCTGGCCCTGGCGGCCGCCCTGCCGTTCGCGGCCGTCGCCGCCGAGGGCGTGTCCTACAACTATGTCGAAGGCGGCTACGTCGCCACCAAGGGCGACGGCGCCGATGCCGATGGCTTCGCCCTCAACGGTTCGGTCGCGGTGCACCCCAACTTCCACCTGTTCGGCGGCTATGCCAACCAGGAGCTCGATAACTTCAACATCGACTTCGACCAGTGGCGCTTCGGCGTCGGCTACAACCTCGAGATCTCGCCCCGCGCCGACCTAATCGCGCGCCTTGCCTATGAGCGCTTCGACGCCGGCCGCGACTTCTTTGGCGACCGCATCAAGGCCGACGGCTACAGCGCCGAGGTCGGTGTGCGCGGTGCGCTGGCGCGCAACTTCGAGGGCTACGCCCTGGCCGGTTACGAGGACTATGGCCGCAGTGTCGGCGACGACTTCTATGGCCGCCTGGGCGCGAACCTGAAGTTCAACCGGGACTGGAGCGTCAATGGCGATGTCAAGTTCGCCGGCAACGACCGCCAGTGGTTCGTGGGCCCGCGCTTCACCTGGTAGCCTCACCGCGTCACAGCACCATCGCGCGCGTTGCTCTCTTCCCTTGGACATCGCGATCTGCCCCGGCCGGAAACGGCCTGGGGTTTTTTTTCGGCGCGGCGGTCAGTCGAACAGCTTGCTCGGGTACTCGGCCTTCTGCTCGCGTGCGAGCAGGCGTGACAGGCCCTCGGCCGGGGTAATGTCGCCGTGGAGCACGTCGCGGACGTTCTCGGCGATCGGCAGCTCGACCCCGTGGCGATCGGCCAGGCGCATGACCTCGTCGGCGGTCTGCACCGACTCAACGACCTGGCCGATCTCGCGCACCGCATCGGCGAGCGTCTGACCGCGCCCGAGCGCCAGGCCCAGGCGGCGGTTGCGCGACAGGTCGCCGGTGCAGGTCAGCACCAGGTCGCCGAGACCGGCCAGGCCCATCAGCGTTTCCGGGCGCCCACCGATCGCGATGTTGAGCCGTAGCATCTCGTTGAGCCCGCGGGTGATCAGGCCCGCGCGCGCGTTCAGCCCGAGAGTCATGCCGTCGGCGACGCCGGTGGCGACCGCGAGCACGTTCTTCATCGCGCCGCCGAGTTCGGCGCCACGCATGTCGTCGCCGGTGTAGGCACGGAACGCGGGGCCGTGCAGGATTTCGGCCACGCACTGCGCGAAATCCGCGTCGTCCGAATGCACGGTCAATGCGGTCGGCAGGCCGGCGGAAACCTCGCGCGCGAACGACGGCCCGGTGACCACCGCCAGCGGCACGCCGGCGCCCAGAATGTCCGCCGCGACCTCGTGCAGGAAGCGCCCCGAGCCCGGCTCGAAGCCCTTGGTCGCCCAGGCCACGCCGCAAGCGGGCGGGCGGTGCGGCGCCAGTGCGCGCAGGGTCTCGGCG
>JALZMP010000078.1 GCA_030858145.1 Pseudomonadota bacterium | reverse complement strand
GCAGACCGCCGCGCCGGTGCGCGACGGTCTGCTGGCCGGCTACTACGGCGAACAGCGGAGGCGCCCGGAACTACGCTTCTACGACACCTCCGACACGACCGGCGGCGCGGTGGCGGCCTATCAGCGCGCCGTGACCGACGGTGCCGACCAGGTGCTGGGGCCGCTGGGCAAGGACCAGGTGGAAGCCGTGTTCCGGCAGTCGCGCGGCAGCGTGCCGGTGCTGGCGCTCAACCGCCCCGACACCGCGCCCCCGCGCAACAATGCCAGCTATGCGCTGGCGCCCGAAGACGACGGCATCGGTGCCGCCGAGTACCTGGTCGCCCGCAATGCGCGCCGGGTACTGGTGCTCAGTGCCGGCGACGACAGTGCGCGGCGCAGCGTTGCCGCCTTCGACCGGCAGCTGCAGTCCGCGGGCGGAAGCATCGTGCAGACCCTGGCCGTGGTCGGCGAGAGCCCGGCCGACACGACCACCCTGCTGCAGTCCGCGGTCCAGCGCGAAGGCGGCATCGATGCCGTGTTCCTCGCGCTGCGCGGTCCGCAGGCACGCGCGATCACCGCGCAGCTCGCGGCCGCCGGCTTGGCCGGCAAGCCGCAGGTGGCGACCTCGCAGCTGACGTCGGGCACCGGCAAGCCCGACCAGGATCGTGCGCTCGACGGCATCGCCTTCCCCACCGACGCCTGGAGCGTCAGCGGCGTGCGCGGACTTCCGTCCGCGGTTGGCACTGGCCGCACCCTGCCGACGGCGCGCGGTCCCGCGGCGCGGCTGTTCGCGTTCGGCTACGACGCCTGGCTGCTGACCGCCTACCTGGAACGCCTGGCGCTGGCCGAGGACGGCCGCGTGCAGGGCGCCAGCGGCACCCTGCGCATCGATAGCGAGGGCCATGTCCTGCGCAGCCCGGGCTGGTCGACCTTCCGCGCCGGCAGCATCGTGCCGCTGATGGGCAGCGGCGGCTAGCAGCCGCACACCGCCAACCTGCCACCATGCCGACACTGCGCAGGCAGCAGGGCGACCGCGTCGAAGCGGCCGCCGGCGACTATCTGCAACGCGCGGGGCTGCGGCCGGTCGCCGCCAACGCCAGCTACCGCTGCGGCGAGCTCGATCTGGTCATGCTCGACGGCACCGCCCGCGACGGCGAGATCCTGGTCTTCGTCGAGGTGCGCTACCGGCGGTCGTCCGCCTTTGGCGGCGGCGCGGCGTCGATCGACGCCGGCAAGCGCCGCCGCATCGTGCGCGCTGCACAGCTCTTCCTCGCTGCGCATCGCCAGTACGCGCGGCATGCCTGCCGGTTCGACGTGATCGAGGCCAGCGGCGTGCCGGGCGCACCCACCCTGCACTGGCTCAAGGATGCGTTTCGCGCCGACGACTGTTGACGCGCCGACGCACGACGAGCGTCGGCAACCAGCCATGGGATCGCGCTCCGGAACTAGTCAGTGCTGAAGTGGCGATAGCCGCTGCCGGCCGGCCGCCAGGCACTGCCGTCGGCATCGAAGGTCGCCACCCCGTCGCCGGCGACGATGCGGCCGACACGCACGATGCAAACCCCGGTTTGCGCTGCGATGCGCGCCAGCGCATCGATCGCAAGCGGCGTCGCCGCGGTGGTGAAGCACAGCTCGTAGTCGTCGCCGCCGGTTGCCTGCAAGTCGCGCCGGGTGCGCGTGTCGAACCCAGCACGCAGGACTTCCGACCAGGGCAGCGTGTCGACGGCGATCTCGGCGCCGACTCCGCTTGCGAGGCAGACGTGGCCGAGGTCGGCGAGCAGGCCATCGGAGACGTCGATGCAGGCGCTGGCAAGGCCGGTCAGGGCACGCCCGGTCGCAATCCGCGGCGTCGGCCGATCAAGCCTCGCACGCAGTGCGTCATCCACCGCGCCGCCACCTTGCCACTGTGCCAGCGCGCCCGCGGCGTCGCCCAGGGTGCCGGTCACCCAGACCAGGTCGCCGACGCGTGCACCGTCGCGGCGCAGGGCGCGTCCAGGCTCGACCAGGCCATGCGCGGTCACGCAGACCGACAGCGGGCCGCGCGTGGTGTCGCCGCCGACCAGCGCCACTTCGTGCGCGGCGGCGAGTGCCAGGAAGCCGTCGAGGAATGCCTCCAGCCAGCGTGCATCCGCCTCCGGCAGCGACAGCGACAACGTGCACCAGGCCGGCACGGCGCCCATCGCGGCGAGGTCGGAGAGGTTCACCGCCAGCGCCTTCCAGCCCACGTCGGCGGGCGCGGTGTCGTCCGGGAAATGCACCCCGGCGTTGAGGGTGTCCATCGTCACCACAAGCTGATGTCCGCGCGACACCTCCAGCACCGCGGCATCGTCGCCGATCCCCAGCTGCACGTCCTGGCGAACGTGCGCGGCGCGCGCGCGGATGCGGGCGATGAACTCGAACTCCGTCATCGCCGTCACTGCCGGGGGCGGGCGCCCGCGATCTCCAGTGCCCGCCACTGCGCGGCGGCGCGATCGAGCACGCCGTTGACGTAGGTGTGGCCGTGCTCGGAGCCGAAGCGTTTCACCGTCTTCACCGCCTCGTCGAGGATCACCCGGAAGGGCACGTCGAGCCGGTGCTGCAGTTCGTAGGTGGCGATACGCAGCATGGCGCGCTCGATCTGGTCGACCTCCTCGACGCTGCGGTCCAGGAAGGGCTGCAGGGCCGCATCGAGCTCGGCGTGGTGGCGCGCGACCCCGCGTACCAGGTCCTCGAAGTATTCGAGATCGGCGGCCTCGTGCGCCTGCTCGTGGGCGAACTGCGCGACCACGTCCTTGACCCCGGTGCCGGACAGCTGCATCGCGTAGACCGCCTGCAGCGCGCGGCGGCGCGAGCGCGATCGTGCGACCGGGTCGATGCCATCCTTGCGGGAGTGACGGGTCATGGGCAGCGGGATCGGAGGCACGAAGTGGCAAACGCGGGAGCCGGAAGCCGGGAACCGGGAACCGGAAGGCGCGATCCGCGTGCAGAATTCCGGCTACCTGCTGCCGGTGGCCGGTGACCAGGTTCACCCCGGCTCACGACAACACCTCCATCAGACTCGTCATCTCGATCGCCACCAGCGCGCATTCCTCGCCCTTGTTGCCATGGCTGCCGCCGGCGCGGTGCTCGGCATCCGCCGGATCGTCCACCGCCAGCACACCGTTGGCCACCGGCACCCCGGAGTCCAACGCCACCCGCATCAGGCCGTCGGCGCAGCGGTCGGCGACGTGCTCGTAGTGGCGGGTTTCGCCGCGCACCACGCAGCCCAGCGCGACAATGGCGCCATGCGCGCCGGCCGCGGCGATCCGCGCCGCAGCCTGCGGGATTTCCCAGGCCCCCGGCACGCGCACGACGTCAACGGCATCCTCGGCGACGCCATGGGCGGCGAACGTCGTGCGCGCGCCGGCCACCAATGCATCGGTGATGCGCGGGTTCCAGCGGCTGGCGATGATCGCGAAGCGGGCGCCGGCGGGAGCACGCAGCTCGCCTTCGTAATGGGTCATGCCGAAAGCCGATGGACGGGCAGGCATTCTAGCGCGTGGTCCTGCACGGGGCCGGCGCCCATGGCGCGTGGCGCCTGCGCTGGCTCACACGCCGGTGGCGGGCGGTCGCAACCCGGCAGGATCGAGATGCTCCACGACCTCCAACCCGAACCCTGCCAGGCCGACCTGCTTGCGCGGCGTGCCCAGCACGCGCAGCTTGCCCAGCCCGAGGTCGGCAAGGATCTGGCTGCCAACACCGGTCCGGCGCCATTCTTCCAGGCTACCGCCATGTCGCGACGAAACGTCGGCGTGGTTTTCCGGCACGGCGTGGATGCGCGCGAGCAGGCGCTCGGGATCCTGTGGCTCGCCCAGCAACACCAGCGCGCCGCGGCCTTCGCGCGCAATCAGTGCCAGCACGTCGCCCAGCGCGGGGCCGAAGTCCGCGCGTCGCCAGTGCAGCGCATCGGCCAGCAGGTTGTGCAGGTGCACGCGCACCAAAGTTGGTACCGCGGCATCGGCCTCGCCGCGCAGCAGGGCGAAATGCAGGCCGTGGCTGATGCGGTCGCGATAGGTGACCAGCCGGAAGACGCCATGCTCGGTCTCGATCCCGCGCTCGTCCACGCGCTCCACCGTGTGCTCGTGGTGCAGGCGATGGCGGATCAGATCCTCGATCGACCCCATCTTCAAGCCATGCTCGCGCGCAAAGGCTTCCAGCTGCGGCCGTCGCGCCATACTGCCGTCGGCATTGAGGATCTCCACCAGCACCCCGGCGGGTTCCAGCCCCGCGAGCAACGCCAGATCGCTCGCGGCCTCGGTGTGGCCGGCACGGGTGAGCACCCCGCCGGGCTGGGCGGCGAGTGGGAAGATGTGGCCCGGCTGCGCAAGATCCGCCGGCATGGCGTCTGGCCGCACCGCGGTGCGGATGGTATGCGCGCGGTCGTAGGCGGAGATGCCGGTGGTCACGCCCTCGGCGGCCTCGATGCTGACGGTGAAGTTGGTATGGTGCGAGGAGGTGTTGGTCTGCACCATCAGCGGCAGCCCGAGCTGGCGGCAGCGCTCGCGGGTCAGCGACAGGCACACCAGCCCGCGCGCGTGGGTGACCATGAAGTTGATGTCCAACGGCCGCACCAGCTCGGCGGCCATGATCAGGTCGCCCTCGTTCTCGCGGTCCTCATCGTCGACGATGAGCACCATGCGACCGGCGCGGAGTTCTTCCAGGAGTTCGGGGATGGGGGAGAAGGGCATGGGTTGGCTTGATCGAAAGTCGTCAGTCGAAAGTCGTAAATCAATAGTCGAAAGTCAAAGCGCTTGCTGCCGCATTTCGGCTACCGGCTACCGACTCTCGATTCTCGGCTATCCAGCAGCCGCTCGACATACCGCGCCACCAGGTCGACCTCCAGGTTCACCGGGTTGCCGACCGCGGCGTGGGCGAAGGCGGTGTGCGCCACGGTGTGCGGCACCAGCATCACCCCGAAGCGGTCGCCAGACACGTCGTTGACTGTGAGGCTGACGCCATCCACCGCAATCGATCCCTTGGCGGCCACGTAACGCAGCAACGGTTCCGGTACCGTGAACCGCCAGCGCTGGCCGCGGCCGTCGGCATCGATCGAGGCGACCCGGCCGACAGCATCGACATGTCCGGCGACGAAATGGCCGCCGATCCGCGTGGTCGGCAGCATGGCGCGCTCGAGGTTGACCGCGGCACCGTGGGCCAGGATTCCAAGCGTGGTCCGGGCCAAGGTCTCGTTCGACACGTCCGCAGAAAAACCCTCCGCGTCGAAGGCAACCACGGTCAGGCAGACCCCGTTCACCGCGATGCTCTCGCCCACCTGCAGGCCACCGACCGGCAGCGCGCCGACCGTCATCCGCAGGCGCTGGTCGCCGCCGCGGTGGTCACGCGTGGCGAGCTGGCCGACGGCCTGGATCAGTCCGGTGAACATCGCAGGGGGCTCGGGCGACAGAGAGGGATCGCCAGTTTAAGGGTTGGCCTTGTTCGCTTTCCGCCGCTCATGGCGATGGCATGCGCCCAGGCATCGGCTTGCTGCGACCGCAGCTCAGTCCGGCTTGCGTCGTGCATGCACGAACAGTGGCCAGGACAGGTCCCGCTCGCGCTCGGGATCGCCCCAGGCCGCAGCCAGTGCCTCCGCATGCCGTCCCACTGGATCCTTACCGGTCGCCTCCCGGTGCCGCTTTACTGCGGAGAAGCTGGAGAAATAGCCCAGCAGGCGCGGCAGCGGCCAGCGTGCGCCGAACTCGAGATGCGGCACGGTCAGCGCCTCGAACGGCCAGTGATAGCCGGCATAGCCCGCATCTACGTCGGCGCGCTGGGGCGGCCAGTCGGCGGCGATCTCCGCAAGGAAGGCCGCGCCTGCGGCCGCCAGCGCCGGCGGCAGGACGACGTCCTGGTAGCTCCAGGCCACCAGCACCCCGCCGGGCCGCAGTACGCGTGCGCACTCGGCGAAATAGCGATCTCGGTCGAACCAGTGCAGGGCCTGTGCAGCGCAGGCCGCGTCCACGCTGGCGTCGGGCAGACTGCAACGCTCGCCCGGCTCGACCACGAAGCGCACCTTGGCCAGGCGCGGAGCCTGCGCGACCTGGGCCGCGCTGGGGTCGCTGGCATGCACCGCGTCGAAACGCGACGCCAGGCCGCGTGTGGCCTGGCCGCTGCCGCAGCCGGCCTCCCAGGCAAGGGCACGCCGCGGGGCGTTCGCCGAGATCCAGTCGAACAAGGCCGCGGGATAGCTGGGGCGCGCTTGTGCATAGGCGGATGCAACGCGGGAAAAGTGATCGTGGAAACCGGGGATCGGGGTCGCAGTCATTCTTTCCGCCTGCACGATGTCAATCCGCGACGCCACCGAAAAAGCGGGTCATTCCCCATTGCATCACGCCTCCGCATCTCGCGGCGGGATGGCCGGCACGGCATCTGGCTGCAACAGCAGTCTCAGGTCGTCGCCGATGCGCCGGGTCTCGACAATCCGCAGCCGCAGCCGCCGCACCATGGTGTCGATCGTCAGGCCCTGGAACAATGGCCGCGCAGCGTCGCCGAGCAGCACCGGTGCCACGTAAAGCAGCAACTCGTCGACCAGCCCCGCACGCAGCAGGGCGCCGGAAAGGGTGGCGCCAGTCTCGACCTGGACCTCGTTGATGCCGCGCGCGGCCAGCAGCGCAAGCACGGCCTCGAGGTCGAGCACGCCGCCACGCAACGGCACCGAGGCGTGGTCGGTGGTGAAGCCCCGCGGCGGCTTGATGTCCGGCGCATGCAGGTACAGCGTCGGCGCGTCGCCCTCGCGCACGCGGCCGCGCGCAACGGTCGCCAGCCCGGGATCAAGCACCACCCGCAGCGGCGGGACGAAGGGCGAATCGTCCTCCAGCCTCACGGTGAGCCGCGGATCGTCGGTCAGCACCGTGCCCGAGCCGGTGAGCAGTGCGCCGCTGCGCGCGCGCCAGCGCATCACGTCCGCACGCGCGGCCGCGCCGCTGATCCATTTGGAGTCGCCACTGGCCAGCGCGGTACGACCGTCCAGGCTCATCGCCAGCTTGATCCGGACCCAGGGCCGGCCGCGCTCGATGCGCGACAGCCAGGCGCGGTTGAGCGTGCGCGCCTGCGCCTCCATCAGCCCTTGTTCGACGGCGATGCCGGCACCGCGCAGCCGATCGAACCCCGCGCCATCCACCTGCGGGAACAGATCGCGCATCGCCGCTACCACGCGCGCCACCCCCGCCTCGATCAATGCATCCGCGCACGGGCCCGTCTTGCCCATGTGCGCGCAGGGCTCCAGGGTGACGTATGCGGTTGCGCCCTCACCGCGCCTGCCGGCGGCCTGCAGCGCGAACACCTCGGCATGCGGCCCGCCCTGGCGTTGGTGAAAGCCTTCGCCGACGACCTCCTCGCCGTGCACGATCACGCAGCCGACCATCGGGTTGGGCCGCGTGGTCCAGGCGCCGCGCTCGGCCAAGCGCAGTGCGTGCGCCATATGGGCATGGTCGATTGCGGAAAAACTCATGTGGGAGCGGTTATAGCCCTTCCCCCGCAAGCGGGGAAAGGGATGATTTGCGGGAAGCCCGGCGCGGCGCTATCGCTCATCGCTTCTTGCCCTTGCCCGCATGCTTGTCGAACGGCACCACCTCTCCGCCCAGCAGCGGCAGCTGGCCCTCCCCGGGCAGCTCGCGTTCCAGCCGGTCGAGTTCCTCGCGGAAGTCGGCCACGTCCTCAAACGCGCGGTACACCGAGGCGAAGCGGACGAAGGCGACGTGGTCGAGCCTGCGCAGCTCCGCCATCACGAATTCGCCCACACGGCGCGACGGCAGTTCGCGCTCGGTGGTCATGCGCAGCTGGTGCACCACCGCGCGCACCGCGGCCTCGATCTGCTCCTCCGACACCGGCCGCTTGTGCAGCGCGCGGTCGAAACCCTGGCGCAGCTTGCGCGCGTCGAAAGTGTCGCGGCGGCCGTCGGACTTGATGATCGCCGGCAACTTGAGCTCGATCGTCTCCAAGGTGCTGAAGCGCTCGCCGCAGGCCTCGCACTCGCGGCGGCGGCGGATCGTCGCGCCGTCGTCGCTGACCCGCGAGTCGATCACCCGGGTGTCGTGGTTCTGGCAGAAGGGGCAGTGCATCAGGCAGCCGGGAATCGGGAATCGGGAATGGAGAATCGGCAGAACAACAGCAGGGCCTTGCCGGTTCCGGCGATTCCCGATTCCCGATTCCCGATTCCCGTCTTAGCCATACACCGGAAACTCCGCACACTGCTTCGTCACTTTGTCCCGTACCGTGGCGATGACGGTGTCGTCGTCCGGCGCATCGAGCACGTCGCACATCCACTCCGCCAACGCCGTGCAATCTGCCTCAAGGTAACCGCGCGTGGTCACCGCCGGCGTGCCGATGCGCAGGCCCGAGGTGACGAAGGGCTTCTGCGGGTCGCCGGGCACCGCGTTCTTGTTGACGGTGATGTGGGCGCGGCCGAGCGCGGCCTCGGCGTCCTTGCCGGTAAGACTCTTGCCAGAAGCCGCCTTGCCGATCATGTCGACCAGCATCAGGTGGTTCTCGGTGCCACCGGAGACGATCCTGTAGCCGCGCGCCATGATGGTTTTCGCCATCGCCTGCGCGTTCTTCACCACCTGTTGCTGGTAGGCCTTGAACTCCGGTTCCAACGCTTCCTTGAACGCCACTGCCTTGGCGGCAATCACGTGCATCAGCGGGCCGCCCTGGATGCCGGGGAAGATCATCGACTGCAGCTTCTTGCCGATGTCGTCGAAGGCCTCGCCCGCGCCTTCGCGGCTGGCGACGATGATGCCGCCGCGCGGGCCGCGCAGGGTCTTGTGGGTGGTCGAGGTGACCACGTGGGCGTGCGGCAGCGGGTTGGGATAGACGCCGGCAGCCACCAGCCCGGCGACATGGGCCATGTCGACAAACAGCAGCGCCCCGACCTTGTCGGCGATGGCGCGGAAGCGCGTCCAGTCGACGATTTGCGAATACGCGGAAAACCCGGCGACAACCATCTTCGGCTGGTGCTCCACGGCGAGCTTCTCGACCGCGTCGTAGTCGATCAGGCCATGGTCGTCGACACCGTACTGCGCGGCGTCGAACAGCTTGCCGCTGATGTTGGGCTTGGCGCCATGGGTCAGGTGGCCACCATGGGCCAGGCTCATGCCGAGGATGCGGTCGCCGGGCTTGAGCAGGGACAGGTACACCGCCTGGTTGGCCTGCGAGCCGGAGTGCGGCTGCACGTTGGCGTAGTCGGCCCCGAACAGCTCCCTGGCGCGGTCGATGGCGAGCTGCTCGGCCACGTCCACGTACTCGCAGCCGCCGTAGTAGCGCTTGCCCGGATAGCCTTCCGCATACTTGTTGGTGAGCACGCCGCCCTGGGCCTGCATCACCCGGGGGCTGCAGTAGTTCTCCGACGCGATCAGCTCGACATGGTCCTCCTGGCGCCGCTGCTCGTCGGCGATCGCCGCGGCCAGTTCGGAATCGAAACCTTCGATGCGGGCATCGCGCGAAAACATCGGCGCTCCAAGGGACGGCGGGAATGCACGGATTGTAGCTTGCCGCCCTGCTGCGCCGGCAAAACTGGCGGGCCGGGACCGCTTCCGGCGATAATCCGCAACATCCCGAATCCCCCTTGCGGTCCTGCCCCGTGCAGCATCCGCCGCTGGCAAGCCTCGCCCCGCCGCGCAGCACCGGAGCCCGCATGTCGCAATACATCTACACCATGAACGGCGTCAGCAAGGTGGTGCCGCCGAAGCGCCAGATCATCAAGGACATCTCGCTGTCGTTCTTCCCCGGCGCCAAGATCGGCCTGCTGGGCCTCAACGGCTCCGGCAAGTCCACCGTGCTCAGGATCATGGCCGGCGTCGATCAGGATTTCGTCGGCGAGGCGCGCGCGCAGCCGGGGATCAAGGTCGGCTACCTGCCGCAGGAGCCGCAGCTCCACCCGGAGATGACGGTGCGCGAGGCGGTCGAGGAAGGCGTCGGCGAGATCCTGCAGGCGCAGGCCGCGCTGGACCGGGTCTACGACGCCTACGCCGAGGAGGGCGCCGACTTCGACAAGCTCGCCGCCGAGCAGCAGCGGCTGGAAGCCATCCTCGCCACCAACGACGCCCACCTGCTCGAACAGCAGCTGGAAGTCGCCGCCGACGCCCTGCGCATCCCGCCCTGGGAGGCGAAGATCGGCCCCCTGTCGGGCGGCGAGAAGCGCCGGGTAGCGCTGTGCCGGCTGCTGCTGCAGAAGCCGGACATGCTGCTGCTCGACGAGCCGACCAACCACCTCGATGCGGAGTCGGTTGAGTGGTTGGAGCAGTTCCTCGCCCGCTACACCGGCACCGTGGTCGCGGTGACCCACGACCGCTACTTCCTCGACAACGCTGCGGAGTGGATCCTGGAACTCGACCGCGGCCGCGGCATCCCATGGAAGGGCAATTACACCGACTGGCTGACCCAAAAGGAGGACCGGCTCAAGCGCGAGGACTCGACGGAGAAGGCGCGGCAGAAGGCGATCACCAAGGAGCTGGAGTGGGCGCGGCAGAACGCCAAGGGCGGCCGCAGCAAGGGCAAGGCGCGGCTGGCGCGGATTGAGGAGTTGCAGTCGGTCGACTACCAGCGCCGCAACGAGACCAACGAGATCTTCATCCCCCCCGGCGAGCGCCTGGGCAATTCGGTGATGGAGTTCAAGGACGTGTCGAAGTCCTTTGGTGACCGGCTGCTGATCGACGACCTGAGCTTCATCGTGCCGCCCGGCGCGATCATCGGCATCATCGGCCCCAACGGCGCCGGCAAGTCGACCCTGTTCAAGATGATTACCGGGCAGGAGAAGCCCGACAAGGGCGAAATCGTGACTGGCCCCACGGTCAAGATCGCCTACGTCGACCAGAGCCGCGATGCCTTGACCGGCAACCACAACGTTTTCCAGGAGGTCAGCGGCGGCGCCGACATCCTCAACATCAACGGCATCGAGATCCAGTCGCGCGCCTACATCGGCCGCTTCAATTTCAAGGGCCAGGACCAGCAGAAGCTGGTCGGCACCCTGTCCGGCGGCGAGCGCGGCCGCCTGCACCTGGCCAAGACCCTGCTCCAGGGCGGCAACGTGCTGCTGCTCGACGAGCCCTCCAACGACCTCGACATCGAGACCCTGCGCGCGCTCGAGGACGCCCTGCTGGAATTCCCCGGCAACACCTTCGTGATTTCGCATGACCGCTGGTTCCTCGACCGCATCGCCACCCACATCCTCGCCTTCGAGGGCGATTCGCACGTGGAGTTCTTCCAGGGCAACTACCGGGAGTACGAGGAGGACAAGAAACGCCGCCTGGGCGAGGAAGGCGCGCAGCCGCACCGGCTGCGCTTCAAGGCATTGAAGTGACCTTAAGCGCACCGCGCTCGAGGTCGTCCCCGCGAGAGCGGGGATCCAGTTCCATGAAATCCGCGCAGAGCGCGGGAGGTCATCTCCGCGAAGGCGGGAATGACGAGCAGAAGCGAAGGCCAGCACCTTGAATTTCATCGCCTCCCTGAAACAGCGATGGCTCGAAGCGGATTCCCTTCTCTGCGTCGGTCTCGACCCCGAGCCGGCAATGTTTCCCGCATGCTTCGCCGATGACCCGGACGCGGTCTTCGCCTTTTGCCGCGACGTCGCCGACGCCACCGCGCAATACGCCTGCGCGTTCAAGCCGCAGATCGCGCACTTCGCCGCGCTCGCGGCCGAGGACGCACTGGCGCGGCTGATCGCGCACCTCCACCGCGCCCATCCCTCCATCCCGGTGATCCTCGATGCCAAGCGCGGCGACATCGGCAGCACCGCGCGGCACTACGCGGCCGAGGCCTTCGGCCGCTACGGCGCGGACGCGGTGACGGTCAATCCCTACCTCGGCCGCGACGCGCTGCAGCCCTTCCTCGATCATGCCGACAAGGGTGTGGTCATCCTCTGCCGCACCTCCAACGCCGGCGCCGCGGAGCTGCAGGACCTGGCGGTACCTGCGCCCGCTGGCGGCACACGCCCGCTCTACCAGCACGTCGCCGAAACCGTCGCCAGCGACTGGAACAGCCACGGCAACTGCGCCCTGGTGGTGGGTGCGACCTGGCCCGCCCAGCTGCGCGAGGTGCGCGCGATCGTCGGCGACCTGCCGCTGCTGGTGCCCGGCGTCGGCGCCCAGGGGGGCGGCGTGGCGGCGGTGGTGCGCAATGCGCGCTCGGCCAACGGCAGCGGCCTGATCGTCAGTGCCTCGCGCGCGATCCTCCATGCCTCGCGCGACGACGATTACGCCGCTGCCGCGGCCTTCGCGGCCAGGGCCCTGCGCGACGAGATCAACCTGCATCGCTGAACGCAGGCGGAGGGCGCTGCGTTCATCCAGCCTTGCCCTCACTGCGCTAGCCTCCGGAACACACCCCCGGAGACCCGCGCCATGCCGACCGTCCACCGCAATCGTCCTGCCCGCCGTGCCGGCCTGTGTCTCGCCTGGCTGCTGGCCGGCGCCCTTCCCTTGCACGCCGCCGAGCCGGCACAGTGGTGGGGCAACCTCAACCTGGGCTCGAAGCATTTCGGCGGCGAGCGCAAGTTTCTGTCCAAGGGCGAATCGTTCAACGAGTTCAATCCGGGGCTCGGCGTCGAGGTGCAATGGCAGCCGCGGCACGCGGTCGCTGTAGGCTATTTCCTCAATTCCATCGACGAGAATTCGCTGTACGCGCTTTACCACTACACACCGCTGGCGCTGGGACGTTACGTGCGCGTCGGCGGCATGCTCGGGGTGGTCACCGGTTATCCCGGCTACAACGATGGCGGTCTGGCCCCGGGCGGCGGCTTGATTGCCAAGATCGAGGGCGAACGCTTCGGCGCCAACCTGATCTTCCTGCCCGAGATCAGCGACATCACCCCAAACACGCTCGGCCTGCAACTCAAGTACCGTTTCCGCTAGGCCGCGGGCGAATGCGCCGCAGCAGTGCACGCGATGCCGCCAGCGTGAAGCGCGCGACGATCACCACGAACACCGCGGCACGCACGCCCAGGCTTCGCCGCGGCGCCTCGAACTTGCGGAAGTAACGCCACAGGCCGCGGTGCTTGTGCCATTCCACGAACAGCGGCCGTGCGCGGCTGGACACGCCACGCACATGGACCACGCGGACGTCGTTGGCCACCGCCACCGTGGCGCCCGCCTCCCGCGCCCGCCGGCACAGGTCGAGGTCCTCGGCATGCAGCCGGTAGCCGGTGTCGAACCCGCCCAGCTGTTCGAACAACACCCGCGGCAGCAGCATCAGCGCGCCGGAGACCGCCTCCACGTGCTGCAGCGCCTGGCGGTCGTCGGCCGGCAGCGCCAGGTCACGAGCGCTGCCCGAGAACAGCATGGCGGTGAAATCCGGCGCGCGGCGGCGGGCCGCACCGTCGCGCACGCCGTGTTCGTCCACCAGGTCGGCACCGACCAGCGCGCAGCCGCCGGCATCCAGCGCGTGCTGACGCAGCCGCACCAGCGCGTCGCTCTCGAGCAGGCAGTCCGGGTTGACGAAGGCCAGCCAATCCGCATCCTCGTCCCGCGCTACGACATTGCAGGCGACGGAGAATCCCGGGTTGTCGGGATTGGCCACGAAGCGCAACCGCGGATCGGTCAGCGCATGTCTTTGCACGATCGCCAACGTGCCATCGCGCGAGCCGTTGTCGACCACGCGGATCGCGGCCACGCCATCGCAGGTGCGTAGTCGTTGCAGGCATTCGTCGATGGTCGCCGCGCTCTCATGGCTGACGACGATGGCGGCGATGGACGGGTCAGGATGGCTCATGGGCTGTCGCATGCTGGGGCCGGGCCCACGAGCTCCGTGGCGGTGCGGGCCAGCACGGTGTCATGGTGGGCCTGGGCGCAGCCTACCGGCATGACTGGAACAGTTCATGTTGCGGGGGCTGCGCATCCAGCGTCTTGAGCAGACCGGCAAGCCGCTCGCGCGTCGCGCGCAGTGGGTCGTCCATAAGGAAGGTGGCCAGCCGCGCATGCCAGCCGGGCCAGCGCGCGGCCAGCGCATCGAGGTCGCCTTCGCCCGGGCCGCCCTCGCCACCGCGCGCAACGAAGGCGGTGGTGCACAGGGCGTTGCGCCAGCCCAGGCCGGACAGCCGCAACGAGAGGTCGATCAGGGCCGCGTACCAACTGGCATAACTGCTGGCATCGAGCCCGCCCGCCTTGCGTCGCGCGCTGCCGCGCAGGAACACCGCGTGGTCGACCGCCGCCGGCAATTCGGGATGCACCGGCGGCATCGCGGCCGCGGCCCGCGCCAGACGCGTGATG
>JALZMP010000188.1 GCA_030858145.1 Pseudomonadota bacterium | reverse complement strand
CACCGATGATCATCATTCCCGCCAGCCGTATCGGCCTGATGGACTGGGGGTTGGAGGTGCGTAACTCCACGCACGCGCTCGTGCAGATGGAGTCGCAGCCGGAGAATCCGACCCCAGAATCCACGGTGCTGATCAATCTTTGGCAAAACAATCTTGTCGCCGTCATGGTCGAGCGCATGTTCCGCGTGATTCCAGCGGCATCGGCGAAGGCCGTGGAGGTTGGCTGATGGACGGCGCGTCCCATACCGACCACTTCGGCTTCGTCAAGGGAATGACGAAAGGAGGCGTGGACATGGATCGCGTGTTCGATGATCACGCGGCCACAGCAAAGGAAATCTACTCTGACGCCATCAAGAGCTCGGACAAGGAAAATATCCCGCACTTGAGCTTCGTCGTCGCCCAGTTTGCGAAGAAAACGGCATTCACTGCGCTCGCCATGGTCAAGGACTTGGAGGAGCGGATCGCACGAATTGAGGAGAAAGGCGTCTGCTATCGAGGCGTCTATAACGCCAGTGAGGATTACTCGCGCGGCGACCTGGTCAGCCGGGGCGGATCCGTCTTCCATGCAACGCGAGACACGAGGGGCCTAGCACCAGCTACCGGCGAGGAGAGCAAGGAGTTGGACCACCCCTGGCAGCTGATGGTCAAGCGCGGCCGCGACGCGAGGAGTTCGACACGATGAGTAAGGCAGAGCCAGCGCCGCCACCACACGTAACTGCCGCGATCAATGGACGCGTGATTCCGGAGTTCAAGGCGTGGTTCATGGCCGAGGGGCTGAAGGTTGACGACCTGGATCACTTCAGCGTCCAGCCCGTAGACAACCTGAGGGACTGGGTGTTCAAGGTCCACCTCGTGGATGGACGGATCCGCTTGTTCCCGATTCTGTTCCCGGTGCTGCATTGAGTAGCGGCAATGGGCGCACAAACAATCATAGGCGACGCTCCAGATGAACGAGACAGACGAGAGGATCACGGCAGCTGCAAAGGAGTTGTCGGCAGCACTGACAGCGGGCCGCAAGGACTACTGGGTGACGGCCCACGGCATTGAGATCACCAACGCAGATTCGCCATGCCGTGAGTGGGCATGGACAGTCCATGTCACCGAGGCTAGCCAACGGGACATCGCGCCCTAACCACGCAGGAGGCGTCGAAGCGGGGCAAGGGCTCCGGGGGGCGGGGTCTGGCCCGACCAGGCGACTTCCAAAAGCACGCCACCCCAGCTTAACTTTCATGCCGTCGCATCCTACATTTTGACCATGGAGTAACCCTATGCCGACCCCATCAAAACCCCGACACCTTCATGTGCTACAGGGCACCTACCGCAAGGACCGTCACGGCGTCCCTGAGGGCAAGCTGCAGGCAATGGACCCGACGGCGCCTGAGGGATTGCAAGGCGCGGAAATCGACGCATGGCACGAGCTCGCGACCGGGTGCAAGGCGTACCTGGCCGCTTCGGATCGGGCTACCGTGGAGATAACCGCGCGCCTGCTGGCAGCGCACCGTGCCGGCACGACCAAACCTGCACACGACACGATCCTGGTTCGCCTGCTGGAAAAGGTGGGCGCTTGCCCGGCTGGCCGGGCTCGCTTGCATCCGATCAATGCCGGGCAGCCTGACGTGAACCCGTTTGATGAACTGTGATTCCACTTCCAATCATGCGCGCTTGACTGAGGCGCCGATTGCCGCCGGCCGGCTTAGCTACTCAGAGGTTGTCAGGTGGCTTTCGCTGAAAAAGTGAAACGAAGTGGCCGCGCTCGTCCACTCGACCGATCTCCCAGTCTGAGTACGATTCAAAACTTCCATGAGCGAGTCCGGGACTCGCGTCGGTCCAACTGGAGAGGTCGATTTTTATTGGATCGTGCCCATGCTCGCCGCGTTTCGCAGCGATGAAGGCGCCGCCAACATGCACCGTGAGGACGCCGGGCAACTCGAAGTTTCCACCGTCAGCCGGTACGCCTAGGCGGATCCTGAGTTCGTGCGGCTGGCACACAACGCGCAGGGAGGCGTGCGCAACACCCCAGTTCGTAACCCGAAACGGAAGCGTGCCCTCCAGCATTAAGATTCGCGACGCTGGACCGTCATCGGCAAGTCGCAGGATGATTCCGATGTCATTTGCACGCCCCACCACTACGCCAACGCTCCCTGCAGGAACGTCATTCAACAGGAAATGCTTTAGATCTTGCGGTGCATAGTGCATTTGAAGCCTCCAACGTGGGTGGATGCGGTCTATCGCGAATGGTCAAGCCGCACGTTGCTAGCCGCGCAGGGCGATCACCACGCGCCCGATGCCCACCTGGACGCTCACACCGGTCGGCTCGCCTGTGTTGGCGTGCCTGCGTGCGGCGATGGAGTCGGCGGCTCCGATGGCTCCTAGTTTCGTCTCGTGGTGCTCCAGGAGCTTGCCGACCAGGGCGATGACCCAGCCGGATTCTGTGTCCGCTTCGACTTCAACGAGTGTGCGCGACTGCATGACCTGCCCCAAGGAAGGAGGGTTGCCCCGGCCCAGCTTCACCACTTGCTCAAGGCGGCGGCCTAGTCCATTGCTGAGCGGCATCCGTTGCCGGTGCATCGGCCGTGCTGCCGGGGCAAGGTCAGAGTGCGCGCAGGCGCACGCTCAGGCAGTCAGTGGGCCGCCCGTTGGCGTGTAGGGGAAATCCCACGGTCAACGTCGGCGATTCCTTAGCCACCGAAATGCTCAAGTTCTACTGCCTGTCCTTGGGGGCATGTCTGGGGGCACCTCCCCTGCCCTACAGGCAATAATCCGCGCAGTTGAGCGGTTTCAGGCCCGCGTTTGATAGACGCCACCTCCACCAATGACAAAACCCCGACCGTTGCCGGTCGGGGTTTTTTCTTGTTGCGATCCGCTGGATGGATTACCCGCGCAGCGGCAGCACCCGGATCTCGACCCGCCGGTTGAGCGCGCGGCCCTGGTCGGTGCTGTTGCTGGCGATCGGATAACGCTTGCCCATGCCGACGATCTCGAAGCGCTCGCGCATCAGGCCCTGGCCGATCAGGTAGTTGCCCACCGACGCGGCGCGCTGCTCGGACAGGCGCTGATTGACGGCGTCGCTGCCGATGCTGTCGGTGTGGCCGGTGACCTCGACGATGGTCTGGTTGTACTCGCGCAGGGTGGAGGCGACGTTGTTGAGCGCCGGGAAAAACTGGCGCTTGAGGTCGGCACGGCCGAAGTCGAAGGTCACGCCATCAGGAAGGTTGAGCTTGATCACGTCGCCGTCGCGGACAATGTCGATGCCGGTGCCGGCGGTCTGGCGGCGCAGCTCGGCTTCCTGGCGATCCTGGTAGGCGCCAATGGCGCCACCGGCCAGGCCGCCCACGCCGGCGCCGACCATGGCGCGCTGGCGGCGCTCGGTGGCATCGGAACCGCTGAGCAAGCCGGCAACCGCGCCGACGCCAGCGCCGATCAGGGCACCGGTACGGGTGCGGTTCGGGTCGTTGGGATCGGTAGTCTGGCCGGTATAGGTCGCGCAGCTGCTGAGCAGCATGGCAGTCGCGACGGCGGCGGCGATCCCTGCGGTCTTGAATGTGCGCATCGATAATCTCCTGTGTCTGTCCGGGCGGATGCCCGAAGCTGAATAGGTGACTCAAGCTAACCATGCTGGTGTCCGCGCGAGGTGACGGGGGCCGAATCCGGCGCCAACTCGCGACTGCTGGCCGGCTTGCGTTCAGCCTGGTGGCGCCTCGCGAGCTGGTGCATCGGGTTGCCCTCGCCCACCGGCCGTTGCAGGAACCGCGGGTCGAACTGCGGCTGGGGCAGCCCGGCAGCGGCGTGCACCGAGGCAGGCAGGCCCACCCCACCCCAGCCGCGCGGATGTCCCCGGGAGCGTGCAAGGGTGAGGAGCGGGCTATCTGGTTGCCCAGTAAGTCACCAGCGCTGCCTCGCGGCCCTGAGCGAGGTCGACGATGGGCCGGCCGGGATAGTCCGGTGCCAGCCGCGCCGCCTGCCGCGGATCGGTCCAGGGCGCGAACCGCGCCGGCGGCGGCAGCGCGGACAGCTCCGGCACCCAGCGCGCGATGTAGGTGCCGTCGGGGTCGAACCTGGCCGCCTGGGTCGCCGGATTGAACACCCGGAAATACGGCGCGGCATCGGCGCCGGTGCCGGCTACCCACTGCCAGCCCAGGGTGTTGTTGGCGAGGTCGGCGTCGACCAGCGTGTCCCAGAACCAGCGCGCGCCCGCGCGCCAGTGCAGGCGCATGTGCTTGGTAAGGTAGCTGGCCACGATCATCCGCACCCGGTTGTGCATCCAGCCCGTGTGCCACAACTCGCGCATGCCGGCATCGACGATCGGCACCCCGGTCCGTCCCTGCTGCCAGGACGCGAGCAGCTCCGGCTCGGCCCGGGCCCAGTCGAAGTGCTCGAAGCGGGGATTGAGGCTGCGCTCGACCGTGTCCGGGAAGTGGTGCAGCAGGTGGTGGGCGAACTCGCGCCAGCCCAGTTCGCGGACGTGGGCATCGATGTCGCCGGCGGTCCCGGCGTCGCGCTCGCCTTCCAGTGCTGCCACCACCCGCCACGGCGCGATCTCGCCGAAATGCAGGTGCGGCGACAGGCGCGAGGTGCCGATGCGGTCGGGTCGGTCTCGGCCGGTCCGGTAGCCGCGCAGCGCACCGTCGATGAACACTTCCAGCGCCTTGTGCGCGCCGTCCTCGCCCGGGGTCCAGTGTTGCCAGAAGCCCGCGTCCCAGCCGCGCGCCGGTGTCAATCCCAATGCCTCGAGCGCGATCCCGTCCGGACCCGCGTCGACATCGGCGATCGCCGTCGGCGCATCCCAGGGCGCACGCGGCCGCCAGTCACTACATGCGTTTCGCCAGAACGGCGTGAACACCTTGTACGGCCCTCCCTGTCGGGTCTCGACCTCCCAGGGCTCGAACAGCAGCGCGCCATTGAAGCTGTCGGCATGCAGGCCCTGCGCGCGCAGGGTCTTCTTGATCTTGCCGTCGCGCTGTTCGATCGCCGGTTCGTAGCGGCGGTTCCAGAACACCGCTTCGGCGTCGCACGCCGCCGCGAGCGACTGCAGCGTCGGCAGGCTGGGGCCGGCGAACAGCCGCAGCCGCGACCCGCGCGCCTGCAGGCTTTCCCCCAGCGCCTGCAATGAACGATGCCGCCAGGCGTCCGAGGCCGCCCCGGGCGCCCAGTCGCCCTCTTCCCCGGGGCAGCGAATATGGACAAAGACCGGCGCATAGCCTGCGTCCATGGCCGCGCGCAGGGCCGGATTGTCGGCCAGCCGCAGGTCGTTGCGGAGCCAGATGAGCGCGTTGGGCATGGGGGCGCCGCAAGAATTTCAGGCAGGCTAATCACGTTCACGGCCGCCGGGCAATGATCAGGCTGCAAACGAACAGGGCCCGGCATGTGCCGGGCCCTGTGGGTGTTGCTGACGCGTCGTTGTGACTCAGTAGGTCACGGTGACCGAGTTGCTGCAGGACGTGGTGTCCTTGATGCAGACCTTGAAGGTCGCATTACTGCGCTTGGGCAACGCGGTGTTGTCGGTGTAGGAGCCACTGTTGGTGACCCCCGCCGCGATCTTCGTGGTGTCGCGGAACACGTCCACGTTGGTCGCGGTACCCTTGGTCCAGCTCAGGGCGACGCCGGTGGTGGTGCCCTTGCTCCTGATCGTGCTGGCACTCAAGTTGCTCGGTGGGGTGGCCCCGGGCGGCGGCTCGGTTCCGCCGCCGCCGGATTCCAGCTCCGCCAGCGCCGCCTGGGCGTTGACCAGGCCCCAGCCGTAGGAGTTGTCGCGGCCGGCCGTGCCCAGATCCTCGGCGGTCACCGCCAGGGCCTGGCGGATCTCGGCATTGGTCCACAGCGGGTTCTTGCTCCAGACCAGCGCCGCCACGCCGGCGACGTGTGGGCTCGCCATCGAGGTGCCGTCGTAGTACTCGTAGCCATTGCCCGGATTGGTCGCCACGGTGCTGACCGTGGCGCTGGTGCCGATGCGGTTGGCGACCAGGAACAGCCCGTCTTCCCGCGACATGGTCACTGCCGGCAACGCCGGGCCGGTGCCGCCCAGGGTGCCGCTGAATCCGCCGGCGACATTGTTGTAGATGATCACGGCGGTGGCGCCGCCGTTGAACGCGTTGTTGACCTTGTCGGCGAAGCTGATGTCGCCGCGCTCGCACAGCACCACCTTGCCGGTGAAGCTGCCGCCGCCGGTGCTGGTGCAGCGGGCGCCGTTGACCAGCGCGCCGGTGCGGGTGAGTGACTGCGAGCCGTTCAGCGCCGCGACGATGTAGGAATCGCTGCCGACGGTGGTCGAAGCGCTGACCTGGGGCACCGTGCTGAGCACGCCCACACCCGGCGCCGCCAGCTCGACCTGGTTGGTCCGCTGGGAGAAGCTGGCGAGCTGCTTGTTGCTGTCCAGCGCCGCCACCGAGATCACGCTGTTGTAGGACGCTGGATAGCTGTGCGAAGTATTGCCGGCATTGCCGGCCGCGGCCACATGCAGCACGCCCTGGTCATAGAGCGACTGGAACGCGTTGTTTTCCGTGGCGCTGCTGAAGGTCCCGCCCAGGCTCATGTTGATAACCTTGGCGCCGGCATTGGCGCAACGGTTGGCGGCGTCGACCAGGGTGGAGCTGTAGCTCCAGCCGCAGCTGGCACCGTCGAAAACCTTGACGATGTGCAGCGAAACATTGCCCTTGGCTACGCCGACCACGCCACTGGTGTTGTCACGCGCGGCGATGGTGCCAGCCACGTGCGAGCCGTGGCCGCAGGTGTCGGTGTCCCAGGTCTGGCCGGAACTGGCGTAGCCGGTCAGCGACAGCGCCGACAGATCTTCATGCCCCTTGTGGATGCCGGAATCGATCACGCAGACCTTGATGCCGGTGCCGGTGACGTTCTGGCTCCAGACCTGCGGCGCCTTGACCAGGTCGATGCCGTAGGGTCGGATCTGCGCCAGCGGATAGCGCGGCGCGTCGGCTTCGACGTACTCGACATTGGGATTGTTGCGCAGGCCGGCCAGCGCCTGCGCCGGCACGCTCACGGCGAACGCATTCAAGCCGTCGAACGTGTAATGGAAACGGGCACCGGCGCCCTGCAGCGCCTGCTGGACCTGGGCCTTTGCACCGGGCTTGAACTTCACCCAGACGCGCTCGTTGTCGGGCGCCGCAGCCATGCTGGCCGAGCCGGCGGTCAGGCAGGTGGCCAATCCCAGGATCAAAGCTGCCGTCAGTTTGTGCTGTTTCATCGCGTTGGGTGTTCCCTGCAGATCTAACAGTGAGTGGACAGGCTGCTCGCCAGCCGTTCGTGAACTTAGCACCCTATTGCACTGCAACATGACGTAATCCCATATGCAGGCGTTCACTTTATGTGGTGCCCGTCACATTACGGCCTGTTGCCGTGCCCGGGGATTCCGCCGTCCTGAAACCGCACCCGTCGAGTGATGACACAGGTCGGCTCATAGGCGATCGTACCCGCGGCGGCGGCCACGGATTCCACCGGTAGCCCCTCGCCCCACAGCACCACCGGATCGCCGGCGGCAGCCTCGGGCTGGCCCCGCAGGTCCAGCGTCATCAGGTCCATCGACACCCGGCCGATCACCTGCGCCGCGCGGCCGTTGACCAGCACCGGCGTGCCGGCGGGGGCATGGCGCGGATAGCCGTCGCCATAGCCGATCGCAGCCACGCCCACCGGCATGTCCTCGGGGCAGCTCCATATGCCGCCATAGCCGATGCGCTCGCCGCGGCGTATACGGTTGACGGCGAGCAGGCGGGTGGCCAGGGTCATCGCCGGGCGCAGGCCGAAATGACTGCCCGGCCGCCCGGGCACCAGCGACATGCCATACAGCGCCCCACCCGGCCGGATCCAGTCCCCGTGAGCGGCCGGCCAGCCGAGCACGGCGGCGGAATTGGCCAGAGAGCGGGGCCCAGGCAGGCCGGCGGTGGCGGTGGCAAAAGCATCGAGCTGGGCCCGGGTCTGGCCGTCGTCCTCCGCGCTGCCGGGCCAGGCGTCGGAACTGGCCAGGTGGGTCATCAGCACGATGTCGTCGTCGACGCAGGCGGCGGCCTGCAGCCGTTCATGCGCCGCGCGCACCGCGTCCAGCGCGAAGCCCAGCCGGTGCATGCCGGTGTCGATCTTCAGCCAACAGCGCAGCGGCGTACCGCGGGATTGTTCGAGCATGTCCAGCTGCGCGGCGCGGTGGACCACGGTCTGCACGTCGAGCGCCCGCAGCTGGGCGAGGTCGTCGGCCTCGTTGAAGCCCGAGAGCCAGACGATCGGCTGCGCCGCGCCGATCGCTCGCAGGCGCTGGGCATCCGCCAGTGACGCCACGCCGAACGCATCGGCATCCATCAGCGCCCGCGCCACCCGCTCCAGTCCGTGGCCGTAGCCATCGGCCTTGACCACGGCCATCACCCGGCTGCCCGGCGCGCGCTTGCGCAGTACGCCGAGATTGTGGCGCAGCGCGTCGAGATGGATGGTCGCGGTGGTCGGGCGGGCCATGCGGCAAGTCTAGCCGGCGCGCGGACGATCCGGCGCGTGCAGCAGCAAGACGATATCGGTTGCGGGACAGGCCCTACTCGAAGCTGCCCACCGAGTCGTGCGCCAGGTTGTCGAAGCGGGTGTACTCGCCGAAGAACTTGAGCTTGAACGAGCCGGTGGGGCCGTTGCGCTGCTTGCCGATGATGATCTCGGCCAGGCCCTTGTCCGCCGAGGCGTCCTTGTTGTAGTACTCGTCGCGGTAGATGAAGACGATGACGTCGGCGTCCTGCTCGATGGCGCCGGACTCGCGCAGGTCGGCCATCACTGGACGCTTGTCGGTGCGCGTTTCCAGCGAGCGATTGAGCTGCGACAGCGCGACCACCGGCACGTTGAGCTCCTTGGCCAGGGCCTTGAGCGAGCGCGAGATCTCCGAGATTTCGGTGGCGCGGTTCTCGCTGTTGCCGGGCACCGCCATGAACTGCAGGTAGTCGATCACGATCAGGCCGACGTCGTGCTCGCGCTTGAGCCGGCGGGCCTTGGCCCGCAGCACCTCCGGCGACAGCGCCGGGGTGTCGTCGATGAAGATCTTCGACTCCTTGAGCATGCGGATGGCGCTGGTCACCCGGCTCCAGTCCTCGTCCTCGAGCTGGCCGGTGCGCAGGCGGGTGGCATTGACCCGGCCATTGGCCGAGATCAGGCGTAGCGCCAGCTGGCTGGCCGACATTTCCATCGAGAACACCGCCACCGCCTTGCGGGTCTTGATCGCGGCGTATTCGGCGATGTTCAGCGCCAAGGTGGTCTTGCCCATCGCGGGGCGCGCGGCGAGGATGATCAGGTCGGTGGGCTGCAGGCCGGCGGTCATCTCGTCGAACTCGGTGTAGCCGGTGGGCAGGCCGGTGATGCCCCCGCCCGCCGCATAGCGGGTCTGCAGCACGTCGAAGGCCTCCGCCATCGCGGTGTTGACCGCGACGAAGTCGCTGCGGCCGCGGGCGCCGGCCTCGGCGATTGCGAACACCTCCTGCTCGGCCTTGGCCAGGATCTCGCTGCTGTCGCGGCCCTCGGTCTGGAATCCGTCGTTGACGATGCCGGTGCCGACTTCGATGAGCTGCCGCAGCACCGCCTTGTCGCGGACGATGTCGGCGTAGGCCTTGATGTTGGCGGCTGAGGGCGTGGTGCTGGCGAGCTCGACCAGGTAGGCGCCGCCGGCGACCTGCTCGGACAGGTCCTGCGATTCGAACCACTCGCCCAGGGTCACCGCGTCGTAGGGGCGGTTCTTCTCGGCAAGTTCTCGGATCGCGCGGAAGATCAGCTGGTGGTCGCGGCGGTAGAAGTCGCGGTCCACCAGCTGGTCGGCGATGCGGTCGTAGGCGTCGGGCGCCAGCATCAGCCCCCCGAGCACGGCCTGCTCGGCCTCCACCGACTGCGGCGGCACCCGCAGCTGCTCGATGCGCGCATCCCCGCGCGCGCCATGGGCAGGGCCCTCGTTGCGGAACCCCGGTCGTGCGCTCATCAGTGCAGTGACTCCCCCGCCGTTGCCAGCCTGCGTCGGGTCGTCTTGGCGACCCTGTCGTTGTAATCGAGCGGTCATCCTAGCCGGCCTGCCTGTGGGTGCGCGATGGAACAAGCTGTGGATAAATCCGCTTCTTGATATCGCGAAGGGGTCTCATACGATGAGACTGCCAGGGTGACCGGCCTTCTGGTGCGAACCGTGCCTGCTGAACTCGCGCCCGTGACGCCCGGCAAACGATGATTCGGATGCATACTGCAAGAGCTTGACCAGCTTCGCTGTTGAAAAGCATTTCGCCTTCGGCGAAAGCTGCTGACTAAAGAGGAAAGACCGGCTTCGCTGCTAGCGCTAGCAGCGCCAACGGACAAGCCGCAGCCCGGAAACGAAACGGGCGCCTTGCGGCGCCCGTCACATCGACGCTGGCTAGACCCTTACGCCGCCTCTGGCGCCACGATCACCTTCACCGGCGTCTCGACGTCGGCGTGCAGGTGCACGATGACCTCGAACTCACCGAGAGTGCGGAATGCGCCCTCGCCCATCACCACCTCCGACTTCTCGACCGGAGTCCCGGCCTTGGTCAGTGCCTGCGCGATGTCGCGCGGGCCGACCGAACCGTAGAGCTTGCCCTCGGCGGAGGCATTGGCGTAGATGGTGACGCTGGCGCCCTCGAGCTGGGCCAGCCGCGTGCTGGCCTGTTCGCTGGCCTGGGTGGCTTTGGCCTCGTACTCGGCGCGCCTGGTCTCGAACTCGGCGAGGTTGGTGGCGGTCGCGGGCACCGCCTTGCCCTGCGGCACCAGGTAGTTGCGGCCATAGCCGGGCTTGACCTTGACCTTGTCGCCCAAGTTGCCGAGCTTGTTCACTTTCTGCAGCAGGATCAGTTCCATCTTGGGGCTCCCGTGCTCGTGTCGAGCAAGATTCGTTAGCGGCCGCTGGGCCGCAACTGTGGCTGTCCGAATGGACGGGTTGGGATGACGAACCTTCGCCCCGGCCCGCTCGCGAAAGCGGGAGAGGCGGAGCATGTCGTCAAACGTTGTGGTTGTCGGTGTACGGGATCAGGGCCAGGAACCGCGCGCGCTTGACCGCGGTGGCGAGCTGACGCTGGTACCTGGACTTGGTACCGGTGATGCGGCTGGGCACGATCTTGCCGTTCTCGGTGAGATTCTGGCGCAGGGTGTTGAGATCCTTGTAGTCGATCTCTTTGACGCCCTCGGCGGTGAACTTGCAGAACTTGCGGCGGCGGAAAAACTTGGACATGGCGGTGGTGCTCCTAAAGGGCGGGCTCAGGCGGCTTCGGCGGCGTCGGGGCTGTCGTCGGCAACGACATCGGCCTTGTCGGCGCTGTCGCCGTCCTCGTCGCGGCGGCGGCGCTCGCTGCGCTCGGGCTTGTCGCCCTTCTCGTCCTTGTTCTTCATGATCAGCGACTGGTCGGTGTCGGCCTCGTCGCGGCGCATCACCAGGTGGCGCAGGATGGCATCGTTGAAGCGGAAGGTCTCGACCAGCTCGTTGAGCACGACCTGGTCGGACTCGATGTTGAACAGGACGTAGTGGGCCTTGACCAGGTTGTCGATCGGATAGGCCAGCTGGCGACGGCCCCAGTCCTCGAGCCGGTGGATCTTGCCGTTGCCGCCCTCGATCAGCCCCTTGTAGCGCTCGATCATGGCCGGCACCTGCTCGCTCTGGTCGGGATGGACCAGGAACACGATTTCGTAGTGGCGCATGTGGTGTCCTTGTGGATATCGGCCGGCGACAGCGTCGACGGCCCGGATAGCCCCCGGCGATCCTGGATCGACGACGTGGGGCAAGGGCTCCCGTGCGGGCAGACCCGCAGGAAGCCGGAAATTATGGCAGGTTCAAGGGCTTGCAGGCAAATCGTACCGTCCGGCCCTGCACAGCGCGCAGGGCGTTCACCCGCGCTCGCACCTATGGTTCGCGAGCGCGCTGGCTCACCCAGGCGTCGAAGTGGGTCTCCAGCACCGCCAGCGGCACCGAGCCGACCGCCAGGACGGCGTCGTTGAAGTCGCGCAGGTCGAACTTTTGACCCAGCCGCGCCTGCGCGCGCTCGCGCAGCTCGGAGATCTTGAGCTGGCCGATCTTGTAGGCCAGGGCCTGGCCGGGCCAGCCGATGTAGCGGTCGATCTCGTTGACGATGTCGGCTTCGGTCTTGGGCGCGTTGTCCTTGAAGTAGGCGATGGCGCGCTCGCGGCTCCAGCCTTGGCTGTGCATGCCGGTGTCGACCACCAGCCGCACCGCGCGCCACATGTCGTAGGCCAGCTGGCCCATGCGGTCATAGGGGTCGTCGTACAGGCCCATGTCGTAGCCCAGGCGCTCGGCGTACAGGCCCCAGCCCTCGCCGTAGGCGGTGAAGTAGCCGACGCGGCGGAACTGCGGCACGTCCGGCAGCTCCATACCGCGGGCGAACTGGAAGTGGTGGCCGGGCACGGCCTCGTGCAGGCTCAGCGCCATCATCTCCCACTTCGGTCGCACTTCCGGCCGGTAGAGGTTGACGTAGTAATATCCGGCGCGGCTGCCGTCGAGCGCGCCGGGCTGGTAGTAGGCGGTGGTGGTGTCGGGCGCGATGTTGTCCGGGATCGGGCGCACGCCGTAGGGCAGCCGTGGAATCACCTTGAACACCTTCACCAGCTCCGGGTCGATCCGCCTGGTCATGGCCTGGTAGGCCTCGAGCAGCGCTTCCGGAGTCGGATAAAAGAACTTCGGGTCGGTGCGCAGGTGCTCGAAAAACGCCGCCAGGTCGCCCTGGAAACCGACTTCCCTGCGCACCTGCTCCATCTCGGCGCGGATGCGCGCGACTTCCTTCAAACCGATGGCGTGGATCTCGTCGGCGCTCAGGTCGGTAGTAGTGAAATGGCCGGCGAGGAAGTCGTAGTAGGCGCGGCCATCGGGCAGGTCGGCGGCGGCGATGGTCTCGCGCGTGGCCGGCAAGTAGTCCTGTTCGAAGAACACCTTGAAACCGCGGTATGCCGGCACGATGGCATCTGCGATGACCGCCCTCGCCTCGGCCTGCAGCGCCACGCGCTCGGTGGCCGGCACGGTGTCGGCGATGCTGAGGAAAGGCTTGTAGAATGGGCTTTTTTGGCGGGATCCGCGGTGATCTGCGCATCGATCTGCGCCGGGATGCGCTGCATCAGCACCTGCGGTGGCACGTTGCCCGCGTCCATGCCCTCGCGCAGCAGCAGTGTGGTGTCGGCGAGCTGTTTCGGGACCCCGCGCATCCGCGCCAGCCAGTCGCGGTAGTCCTTCGCGGTCTTGAAGGGCAGCACCTCGGCGATGTTCTCGGCATTCTGGATGCCGCCACGCTGGCTGATTGCGCGCTGGTATTCGCGGTAAGGCTGCCGCTCCACCGACTTCTGCAGCTGCCACAGGAACACGTCGTAGTTGAGCTGGTCGGCAGGCGACAGCCGGCTGCGGTCGATGCCACGCAGGCGCGCCAGCACCGCGCGGTCCTCGGCCTGGCGGCGCGCGATGGCGGCCAGGCCCAAGTCGGTCCAGCGGTCGTTATAGCGCGGGTCGCCGCGGTAGCTGGCGGTCTCAGGCGATTCGCGCAGGCCGCGCTCCCACTCGGCATCGAACAGCGCGTGCAGCGCCCGGGCCTCGGCCGACTGCGCAGGTGCGGGCTCGCGATGGGCCTGCAGCGGCGATGCCAGCAACAGGGCCAGGGCGAAGGTCGAAACAATGCGGATCATGGCCGGCTCCGGTAAAGGACCCGCCCAGTCTAAGGCACGCGGAACGCGGCCTAGTCGCCGGACTGGGCCTGCGCTGGTGCGAAGGCGGGTACGACGATAGCGAGCACGAACAAGCCCGTGCAACGCGCCATGGCGCGATGTAAGTCGAGAAAACCGAATGTCAGCGCCTATCGGGCACTTCCTCGACCGCGACTGCTCAGCCGATCGCGATGCCTTGAGAATGTCGAGGAGCAGGCGTCAGGATCACTCGCGGGTCGATTGCCTGAATTTCAGGAAGGTAGGATTCTCAATCAGTTCCCCTTCCTCATCGAGGATGGCGTACTTGTGCGCATCGGGGTCGCAGACTACGACGAGGGGCGGCTTCGGCGGCTCATTCCGGATGAACTGGAGATGCCAGCCGAAACGTTCCAGCTCGCTCAATGCCGCAGTCTGCGCCAAATTGAGTTCCTTCTTGAGGACGCGAGGCGCTGGTGATTCACCTTCGCGACGGTCCAGATCGGCCAGCGGGCGGCCGTGCGATGTGCTTGCCAAGAGAGTCCCCTCAATCGATCGAGGGTCTACTTGACGACAAGGGCGGTGACGGCATTGTCAAGACCGCCTGTGCAGCGTGGCCGGGTGGCGGCACCCATCTCAGGCCGCCTTGTCGGCGTCGGTCGTGAAGCTCTCGCCACAGCCGCACTCGGCGGCGACGTTGGGATTGCGGAACACGAACTGCTCGTTCAAGCCCTGCTTGAGGAAGTCGATTTCGGTGCCGTCGACCAGGGCCAGGCTGTCGGCATCGACATGGATGCGGACCCCGTCGTGCTCGAACACGGCATCGCCTTCGCGCGCCTCGCGGGCCAGGTCGACCACGTAGCCCCAGCCGGAGCAGCCGGTGCGTTTGACGCCGAAGCGCAGTCCCAGCGCTTGCGGCGCCGCGGCGAGATAGCTCTGGACGCGCTCGAGGGCGGCGGGGGCGAGGCGGATCGACATGGGACAATTCTACCCGGTGCGGTGGATCGGTTCGGTAAACTGCGCGTTACCCTCTCTCTCGTTCATTTCCCGGGGATTCAAGGCATGACGGTGGCCAGCGTCGAACAGGCACTCGCGGGCAGGCTGCCCGCGGGCGGCGAAATCACCGTCCGCGGCTGGGTGCGCACCCGGCGCGACTCCAAGGCCGGGCTGTCGTTCGTCAATGTCAGCGACGGCTCCTGCTTCGCCCCGATCCAGGTGGTGGTGCCAGACACCCTGCCCAACTACGAGTCCGAGGTCCGCAAGCTCACCGCGGGCTGCGCGGTGGTCGCCAGCGGCACCCTGGTGCCCTCCCAGGGCCAGGGCCAGGGTTTCGAGATCCAGGCCGAGTCCATCGAGGTGGTCGGCTGGGTCGACGACCCCGAGACCTACCCGATCCAGCCCAAGGCGCACTCGCTCGAGTTTCTGCGCGAGGTCGCGCATCTTCGACCCAGGACCAACCTGTTCGGCGCGGTCACCCGCATCCGCCACAGCCTGGCGATGGCGGTTCACCGCTTCTTCCACGAGCGCGGCTTCTACTGGGTCAACACCCCGATCGTCACCACCTCCGATGCCGAGGGCGCGGGACAGATGTTCCGGGTGTCCACCCTCGACCTCACCAACCTGCCGCGCGACGCAGCCGGCGAGGTCGACTTCTCGCGCGACTTCTTCGGCAAGGAGACCTTCCTCACCGTCTCCGGCCAGCTCAACGTGGAGGCCTTCTGCCTGGCGCTGAGCAAGGTCTACACCTTCGGCCCGACCTTCCGCGCCGAGAACAGCAACACCACCCGCCACCTTGCCGAGTTCTGGATGATCGAGCCGGAGATCGCGTTCGCGGACCTCGCCGACAACGCCGACCTCGCCGAGGACTTCCTCAAGTACCTGTTCCGGGCGGTGCTCGACGAGCGTGGCGACGACATGGCCTTCATCGCCGAGCGCGTGCAGACCGATGCGGTGTCGCGGCTGGAGGCTTTCGTCAACGCGCCGTTCGAGCGCATCGACTATGGCGACGCGGTCGCGCTGCTGCAGCAGTCCGGGCACAAGTTCGAGTTCCCGGTGGAATGGGGCCTGGACCTTCAGACCGAGCACGAGCGCTGGCTGACCGAGCAGCACGTGGGCCGCCCGGTGGTGGTGACTGACTATCCGGAACACATCAAGGCTTTTTACATGCGCCTCAACGACGACGGCAGGACCGTCGCGGCCATGGACGTGCTGGCGCCCGGCATCGGCGAAATCATCGGCGGTTCGCAGCGCGAGGAGCGGCTGGACGTGCTGGATGCGCGGATGGCGCAGTTCGGCCTGGATGCCGAGCACTACGGCTGGTACCGCGACTTCCGTCGCTACGGCAGCGTCCCGCATGCCGGCTTCGGTCTGGGTTTCGAGCGGCTGGTGGTCTATGTCTGCGGCTTGTCCAACATCCGCGACGCCATCCCCTACCCACGCGCGCCCGGGCACGCAGAGTACTGATCCTTGTAAAGCCCCTCTCCCGCTTGCGGGAGAGGGGTTGGGGTGAGGGCGACGGCCGATTCCTGAGACAATCCCGCCATGATCCTGTTCTTCGCCCTGCTCTGCGTTGCCCTGGCCATCGCCGGCGCCTGCGCATTCGTGATCTTCTGGCCGCTGGCGCTGGTGCACCTGCGCGACCGCCATCCGGTGCTGCGCGCACGCCTGGGGCATGGCGCCTTCCTCAAGCCTTCCGCGCTGTGGTGGCTGCTCAGCGGGCAATACCGCCAGGCGCGCGACCCGGGCTTCACCGGGCTGGCGACGCCAGCGATGCTGTCGCTGTCGACCATCCTGCTCGGGCTGGCCGGGGCGGCCATGCTCTGGCTGTGGTCGCTGGCGCCATGAGCGACGCCGCCCCTGCCAGGGTGTCCGGATCCTGGTGGCTGGCCAGCCTCGGCCGCACCCTGGTCTGGGCACGCCTGCGCGTGCGCGCCGGCGGCACCGCCGAGGTGCTCGACAGCGACGGCAACACCCTGGGCTACGACAGCGAGGACACCGCCCGCGCGGCTTTGATGGATGCCGAATTCGTGGCCTTCGATGGCCTCGACGCCGACGACGCATTGGCGCGCGGTTTCAGCCTCGACGAGGTGCAACCGCCGCAGGCTGACGACGACGCGCAACTGGCCGCGCGCATGGTGCAGTCGCTGGGCGGGCGGGCGTGAGTCCGGTGAGGATCGACACGGGAGCAGCGGCATGGACCTGAACCTCGCCGGGCGGCACGCCCTGGTCTGCGGCGGCTCGGAGGGCATCGGCCGCGCGACCGCGCACGAACTCGCGCTGCTCGGCGCCAACGTCACCG
>JALZMP010000186.1 GCA_030858145.1 Pseudomonadota bacterium | reverse complement strand
CACCATCCGGGCGCGGCAAACGTCCTCCTACGGACGAGGAGTCGACTGGGGCCAACAGCGACCACCGCAGCCCCGACGAAAAGCGCCGCTCGATGATCTGGGCGCAGCGCCTCAAGCGCGTGTTTGGTATTGACGTGACCGCCTGCGGCCACTGTGGCGGCACGCTACGGATCGTGGCCAGCATCGAAGAACCCACCGCCATCCGCGCCATCCTCGCCCACTTCGCAACGCACGGCGCGCTGGAGAAAGCGCACTACCGACCCGCCCCGCGCGCGCCGCCCGCTGTGGCCGCGTGACACCCCGCCGGCCACGACGCCGAAGGCGAAACCAGAAAGACAACACGAAGCGGCAACGAATCCGCAGGGCCGTGCTCGGCTCGCGGCCGGGAATCGGCGAGAAATGGCCACGGACGGCGAGGCGGCGCGGCCCCGCGATGCCGAAATCCCACTCGCGAACGTCCGATCCGCGCCCAAACCGGCGCTTGCGCGACCACCGCCTACTCGCCAGCCTGTTCGAAAAGGGCGTTTGAAGTTCCTATACTTGCTACTCCCTGAAATAGGCGCTGCCACTACTCGGGGTCTTTTGGCTGGCACCGGGTGCACATACACTGCAGGCATGCGACCGTCCCGTGTGCCCTGCCGATTGCTGCTGGCCCTGCTTCTGGTAGCGCCTCTGGCTGCGACGGCGCAGCCCGCACCGACGGGTTGGCTGGAGGCGCTGGTCTTCGATCGATATGCCGAAGCAGCGGCTCTCGATGAGCTGTTCCCGCGGCGGTTTCCGGACCCGGAGCTCAGACTACGGGTCGAGGCTGGCTACCGCGCCAGACTCGCGCTTGATGCGTCCTTCGCCTTTTCCGGCCACAGCGTCGATCTCGAGCGCGAGCACTTCGACCTGTTTGTCCCGGAGACGCAGCCGGAATCCGGCTATGGCCTGATGGTGTTCATTCCCCCCGGCCCCCGGGTGGATTTACCCCGCGCTTGGCGTGCCGTCCTGAACTCGACGGGCACCATTCTGGTCGCACCGCGGGATGCAGGGAATGGACAGGACACCGAGCTGCATCGGTCCCCGTTGGCGCTTCACGCCTGGACCAATGTCACGCACCGTTACCCGGTTGATCCCCAGCGGACATACATCGGCGGGTGGTCCGGAGGATCCCGGGTTGCCCTGCGCCTCGCCGTGGCGTTTCCAGACATCTTCAACGGGGCAGTGCTGATTGCCGGCAGCGATCCCGTCGGCGGCCCGGATGGGACGCTTCTACCGACAGATGAGCTACTCGTTTACCTGCTCCGCAGTCGAACCCGCCTGGTACTCCTCACCGGCGACGCAGACGAACCGAATGTACGTCGTGACAATGCGACGCTGGGGTCGCTGCGGGAAGCCGGGGTTGCGGGTGCCGAGACATTACGGGTTCCACGCCTGGGCCACCGGCTGCCGGGAGCCAGATGGATGCTGCGCGCCCTCGGGATGCTTGAATACAACGCACCACAGTCCGCAGAAGAGTAGCTGCGCGCCGCGAGTCAGGAGCGGCGGGCCTTCTTCATTCCCTCCACCGCCACATCACCTGCGGCCAGGGTCCGGACCAACGAGCACTCGTGGACGCATGGCTGATGGGCCAAGCGGGGGTTGCCCCGCCGACTCAGTGGCCAATCAACGACGCCCGGTCACGACAACAAGAAGCTCAATTGAACGCAAGGCAGAAGGCAGGGGTCAGAGTCGACTTTCGCGCTGCGGGTGGCGTCGCGTCCAGCGGCTCCTCCAGGGACACGCGATACAGAGCAAGGGCCAGGGCCAGCGTCGTTACATGCTGGCGCGCGGCCCCTACCGGAAGCGCTTTGAAAGCAGGGATGAAGCGCCAGGCAAGATCTTCGATTACATCGAGTTTTCTACAACCGCGAGCGACTGCACAGAACGTTGGGCTACCGCTCACCGGCCCAGTCAGAGAGGATGTCAATCGTGCCTAACTAAACTGTCCGTGGAAGTGGGGGTAGTCTAGGGTGAATTGCCCCGACTTCTGTAGACACCTGGGTCGCCGCATGAAGTGAGCAGTTCGAAGTCAAGGGTTCGCCGCTGTGACCATGTTGGCGGCCTATCGTGGATGACAAGGGCACAGTGACCGAACGACCGCTCCTGGCCAGCAGCGGTCATTCAAACACTCACTCTTCGCCAATATCCTCGTTCCATACCTTTGGATTCGCCTGGATCCACACGCCCAGCATCTTGATGCAGCGCTGGTCGGCGAGATCGATCACCTCGACACCGTGCTCCCGCAGCCAGTCGACACCACCATCGAAGTTGACCGACTCGCCGACCACCACCGTGCCGATGCCGAACTGCCGCACCAGCCCGCTGCAGTACCAGCACGGCGCCAGGGTGGTGACCATGATAGTGTCCCTGTAGCTGCGCTGGCGGCCGGCCTTGCGGAAGGCGTCGGTTTCGCCGTGCACGGACGGATCGTTCTCCTGGACGCGGCGGTTGTGCCCGCGGCCGAGCAGGCGGCCGTCGCGCTGGTAGAGCGCGGCGCCGATGGGGATGCCACCTTCGGCCAGGCCCAGGCGGGCTTCGGCGATGGCGGTGTCGAGCATTGCTGCGTGGTCGGCCGGGATGGTCATGCGCGACTCCTCGTGAACGCTGCGGATCGGCAGGCGATGCGATAATCGCACGATGACCGATTCCGTAGAAAAACCGAAGAATGACACCGCCGGCACCACCCACTTCGGCTACCGCGAAGTGCCGGTGGGCGAGAAGCAGAAGCTGGTGGGCGAGGTGTTCTCGTCGGTGGCCGGCAACTACGACCTGATGAACGACCTGATGAGCCTGGGCATCCACCGGGTCTGGAAGCGCTACTTCGTCGCCACCGCGCAGGTCGGCCGCGGCGACCGCGTGCTCGACCTGGCCGGGGGCACCGGCGACATCGCCGCGCTGCTGCGCGAGCGCGTGGGCGAGGAAGGCGAGCTGGTACTGGGCGACATCAACGGCGCCATGCTGCGCACCGGCCGCGACCGCATGATCGACCGCGGCTTCGTGCGCGGCTTCGAGTACGTGCAGTGCAATGCGGAGCGCCTGCCGTTCCCGGATGCCAGTTTTGATCTCGTCACCATCGCCTTCGGCCTGCGCAACGTCACCGACAAGGATGCGGCGCTGCGCGAGATGCTGCGGGTACTGAAGGTGGGGGGGCAGGCGCGGGTGCTGGAGTTCTCGCAGGTCAGGGCGGAGTGGTTCAAGCCGCTGTACGATTTCCACTCGTTCAAGGTGCTGCCGCGGCTGGGCCGACTGTTCGCGCAGGACGCCGACAGCTACCAGTACCTCGCCGAGAGCATCCGCCGGCACCCGCCGCAGGCCGAACTGCAGGCGATGATGGAGGCGGCGGGGTTTGATCGCTGCGGCCACCGCAACCTGTCCGGCGGCATCGTCGCGATCCACTCCGGCTACAAGGTCTGAGCGCCTGGTCTACGGCTGCCAGGCGTAGCTGAGCTTGAGGAACAGGCTGCGGTTGTCCTGGAACAGGCCGATCTGCTCGTCGTTCGCGTAGGCGCCCTGCGACCAGCCCGCGTACAGCGCGGTACGCGGGTTGACTTTGTACGAATACAGCAGCTGCGCGGCGAGGTTGCGGGTGCGCGACTGCACCGCCTGCTCGTAGAGGGCCGGGTCGCGCTCGACCTCGCTGGCCTGCGCCGAGAGCCGGATGCGCTGGCGCGGGTCGATCTGCCAGCTGACCCGGGTGTCGAGCACGCGCGCGTCGAACGCGGTGCCGCCATCGCGGCGCAGGCGCTGGCGCGCATGGTTCAGCTGGATGTTGACTCCGCGGCCGACATCCAGCCGCATCCACGGTTCCCAGACCTGGCCGCGACCCATGCGCGAGGCCGCCAAGTCGAGCATGTCGCCGTTGCGCAGGAACATGCCGGCCTTGAGACCGGGGCGCAGCGTCGTTTCCATGAAGGAGGTGGCGAAGGCCTCGTCGAACAGCTGGCCGTTCCAGAAGCGGGCGCGGGTGAGGCCGCCGAGGTTGGCGAAGGTCTCGCGCGCGGCATGCATGCGCACGGAGCCTTCCCACTCGCGCTCGAGCAGTTGGCCGTCATGGCGGTGGGTGATGTCGAAGTCCGCCTCGACGCTGAAGCGGCTGATCCTGGCGCCCTCCTTGCCGAACCAGGTATAGCCGCCGCCCAGGAGCGACTTGTCGTATCCGACCTGGCTGATGAAGCCAAGGTCCGCGCGGAAACCGGCGTCGACGCGCTGGTGCCAGGTGTTGGCGTACCAGTTGCGCTTGCCGATGTTGTAGTGCGCGAACATCGCGTTGCCCGACGGCCGCGTGTCCGGCAGGGCGAGGCCCTCGGGGTATTCGGATTCGCTGCGCAGCAGCTGCGCGCGCAAGGTATGGATGCCCTTCTGCCAGCGCCCGTCGACGCCGGCCAGCCCGTTGCGGTAGCCGTCGCCCGAGCGCCAGGTGCCGATCGCGCCGAGCGTGGTGTGCTGGTCCACGTCGAAGCGATAGCGGCCGACCAGCACGTCGGCCTCCTGGTCCAGGAACCGGAAGCCCGAGCCGAGCACGCCGGGCACCAGCAGCTGGGTGACCGCGTCGCGCGCGGCGATCGCGCCCCAGGCCTGGCGGCCGCTGCGGCCGGTGGCGCGCAGGCCGTAGTCCGGGTCGGCGATCTGGCGGGTGTACAGCACCTGCAGCGGGGTGTTGAAGTAGTCCGCGCCCTCCAGGAAGAACGGCCGCTTTTCCGGGAAGAACAGCGCGAAGCTGGTATTGAGGTCGAGCTGGGCGGAGTCGGCCTCGACCTGCGAGAAGTCGGGGTTGAGGGTGGCGTTGAGAGTGAGGTTGGGTGTCGGCGCCCAGGCCACGTCCAGGCCAGGTTCGACCTCGGTGCCTTCGCCCCGCCACGGCTCGCCCGGCGCGGCCCGGCGCTCGGCGTGGACCACGGTCAGGGTCGGCACCACTTCCAGGTTGCGGCCCTGGCGCACGCCCTCGAAGCCTTCGAACTTGGGGAACACGCACTGCAGGCAGCGGTTGCCGCGTTCGATGCGGATGCTGGCGTACCGGAAGCGGTGTTCGCGCGGGCGGGTGCGGAAGAACGCGGCGCCCCAGCGGCGCGGGCCGTCGGTGTCGCGGAAGCGCAGGGTCGCGAACGGGATCCGCATCTCCACGTCGTAACCGTGCTCGGTGATGCGTCCGGCGCTGGTCCACAGCCCGTCCCAGGAATCGTCCTCGCGGCCGGTCGCCTCCTCGCGGATCAAATCCGCCTGCACCCCCAGCGGATTGACGAAGAACTCGTAGGCGCGGCGCTGGTCGTCGAAGGTGTCGAGCATCACGCCGACGAAATCGTCGCTGTAGAGCGCGTCGCGGTCGCGCAGGAAGGCGCGGATGCGCCCGGGCTCGGGGTCCTCCGCGCGGAACGCCAGCAGCAGCGCGTCCTCGGTGTAGGCGATGTAGGCGATGGTGCGCACCGGCGCCGGCAGGTTGTCGCCCGGTTGCACCTCGTAGGCGAGCTCTACGGTGGCGGCCTGCTTCCAGACGGCCTCGTCCAGGACGCCGTCGACGACCACCTCGCCGGACACCCGCGGGACCTGCAGCGTTTCCTGGGCGAGGGCGGCCGGGGCGAATGCCGCGGAGAGGAGGGTGAGGACGGCTGCGAGTCCGGGCGCCAGCAAGTAGGTTTTCATGGCGCTAGTGTGCCGAAGCATGCGGCTGCGCTGACGTGCCGGAAGTAGGGGGGAGGGAGTCGCAGGCCTCGTTAGCGCCTGCAGGAGAGGCGGGGACGCGCGCGCAAGCCCGCAGCGCAGCCGCGGCTGTGCAGGGCGCGGTCGCCGGCGTGCCCCGGTAAACTATTCGCCTGTCCCCCGCGGGCCCACCCCATGCGCCGACTCCACAGCCGCCCGATCCTCCTGCTGGCACTGTCCTGCGCCGCGCTGTTCGCGGCAGGCTGCAAGCGCGAGGCGCCCACCGCACCCGCCGAACCTGCCGCGCCCAGCCCCCCTGCGCAGGTGATCGACCACGACGAACACTCCTACGCCGAGCCGGACAAGGTGGCGATCACCGAGCTTGCGCTCGACCTCGCGCTCGACTTCGACAGCCGGACCCTCGCCGGCACTGTCACCTACACTCTTGACTGGAAGGCACCGGCCGCCAACCGGCTGATTCTCGACACCCGCGACCTCGCCATCGAGAAGGTCGAAGGCCTGTCCGCGGCCGGGCAATGGCAGCCGCTGGCGCATGCCCTGGCCGACCGCGACCCGCTGCTGGGCAGCAAGCTCACCATCCAGACCCCGCTGCGCAACAAGCAGGTGCGGGTGACCTACCGCACCTCGCCCGAAGCCTCCGGCCTGCAGTGGCTGACCCCGGCGATGACCACTGGCGGCACGCTGCCCTTCATGTTCAGCCAGTCGCAGGCGATCCACGCCCGCTCCTGGGTGCCGCTGCAGGACACGCCGCAGGTGCGCTACACCTACAGCGCGCAGGTCACCACGCGGCCGGGCGTGATGGTGCTGATGAGCGCCGACAACGACCCCGCCGCAGTACGCGACGGCGAGTACCGCTTCCGCATGCCGCAGCCGATCCCCTCCTACCTGATGGCGATCGCCGCCGGCGACCTGGTGTTCAAGCCGATCTCGGCGCGCGCCGGGGTCTGGGCGGAGCCGGCCATGGTCGACCGCGCGGTGGCCGAGTTCGCCGACACCGAGAAGATGATCGCCACCACCGAACAACTCTACGGCCCGTACCGCTGGGAGCGCTACGACCTGCTGATCCTGCCGCCGTCGTTCCCGTACGGCGGCATGGAAAACCCGCGGCTGTCGTTCATCACCCCGACAGTGATCGTCGGCGACCAGTCGCTGGTGGCGCTGATCGCGCACGAGCTGGCGCACAGCTGGTCGGGCAACCTGGTGACCAACTCGGACGCCAGGCACTTCTGGCTCAACGAAGGGTTCACCCGCTACGTCGAAAACCGCATCATCGAGGCGCTGTACGGCAAGGAGCGCGCCGACATGGGCTACGTGATTTCGCGCAACGGCCTGCGCGAGGAGATGAAGACCCTGGCGCCGGAACTGCAGGTGCTGGCGATCAAGCCGGGGGTGCTCAAGGATCCCGAGGAGGCGCTCACCGCGGTGGCCTACGACAAGGGCGCGTGGTTCCTGCAGTTCCTCGAACAGCGCTTTGGCCGCGCCGAATTCGACGCCTTCGTGCGCGGCTACTTCGATCATTTCGCGTTCCAGAGCATCACGACCGCGCAATTCGTCGAATACGCCAAGGTCAACCTGCTCGACAAGCATCCCGGCAAGGTCACCCAGGCCGAGTTCGACGCCTGGCTGCACGAACCGGGCATTCCGGCCAACGCGCCCGACACGCTGTCGCCGCGTTTCGGCGTGGTCGACTCCGCGCGCCTGGCGTGGCTGGGCAGCGGCCAGCTGCCGCCACAGGTGATCACCGAGGCCTGGACCACCCAGGAGTGGGTGCACTTCCTCGAAGGCCTGCCGCAGACGCTGAGTATCGAACAGTTGTCCCAGCTCGACACCGCCTACACCTTCACCGGTACCCGCAACGGAGAACTCGCGCAGCGCTGGTACCCGCTGGCGGTGCGCAGCGGTTACGTGCAGGCCAATCCTGCCATCGCACGATTCCTGCAGACCATCGGCCGCCGCAAATTGATCATGCCGACCTACGAGGCGCTGGTGAAGACCGAGCCGGGGCTGGAGTTTGCCAGGGAGGTCTTCGCGCGGGCGCGTCCGGGCTACCACCCGATCACCACCGGCTCGGTGGAGAAGGTGATCGCCGAGTCAAAGCCGGTCCCGGGCCCGGCGATGCCGGCGGCGTCGGCCGAGGCGGTGGCGCCCCCGC
>JALZMP010000165.1 GCA_030858145.1 Pseudomonadota bacterium | reverse complement strand
GGGCGACAGCGCGAGGACGCGCGCGCCGTGGACCGCCGCGGCGCGGCGCAGGGCCCCGTGCCCGCCCACCGGGCGCAGAGAGATGACGTAGCATCCCGAGAGGACATGGGCAGGGGCTAGGCGCGGCATGCGGCCAGCTTCGTCGCTGCGCACCGCCCCCGCAAGCGCGTACCACCGCCGGGAGACCCGACACGTGACCCTGGATCCATCGCTGCAGGCCATCGACGCCCACTACCGCGGCATGCCGCCAGTGGCGGTGATGGACCTGCGGATCGACGGCTTCGACGACGGCGTGCTGCGCCTGCGCGCGCCGCTGGCCCGCCATGTCAACGACAAGGGCTGCGCCTTCGGTGGCAGCCTGGTGTCGCTGATGACCCTGGCCGCCTGGGGCGTGGCGACGCTGCGCCTGGAGCAGGCGGGGATCGAAGCCGAAGTGTTCGTCGCCGACAGCGAGGTCCGCTACCGGGCGCCGCTGTTCGACGACCTGCTGGCCGAGGCGTGGCTGGCGGACGACGGGGACTGGACGAACTTCCTGGCCGCGCTGGGTGCGCGTGGTCGCGCCGGCATCCGCCTGGCGGCCTGCGTCCGCCTGTCCGACGGTGGGATCGCCGCGGAGATGGACGCGCGCTATGTCGCAGTCGCGAAGGGTTAGGATGGCGCAGACCCGGTGACCGGACCCGCCTCCATGCGCGCAATGCACACGACCTGCCGGCTCGCGATAACGGCCTGCGTGCTCGTCCTGCCGGCCGCCTGCGCCAGCCTCGGCACGCAGGCCGATGCCTTGGAGAAGGCGCAATACGCCTATTCCGCCGCGATCCGGTGGGGCGACATCGAGGGCGCGTGGACCCTGGTCGATCCCGAATACCGGCAGGCCAATCCGATGACCGACTTGGCCTTCGAGCGTTACAAGCAGGTCCAGGTCAGCGGTTACCGCGACCTGGCCGCGCAGGTCGGCGAGGGCACGGCGGCGCGCGAGATCGAGATCGGCGTGGTCAACCGCCACACCATGCGCACACGCAGCATCCGCTACACCGAGCGCTGGCGTTACGACGCCGAGGCCAAGACCTGGTGGCTGACCGTCGGCCTGCCGGATTTCTGGCAGGGTGAGTGACCGCGCGCGGCCCATGGCCGATGGCATTGGTTGCGGTCTCGAACACCCAGCCATCGATGTCCGGGCAGGTCGATCCGAAGCCGATGCAGTCGCGCCAGGGATGGCGGCAAAGGCATTGCCGGGAAACTGACTCGCAATAGGAACCCGATACTTGATTGACTGCGGTGTGGCCGCAAGCGCCCGCGAACTTTTGCCTCCCGGCCACTTAACGGCGACAATCTCCGCCCGCCGCTTTCCCGCAGACCCCAGTGAGCTTCGAAGAACTGCAGGCCTTTGCCGGCCGCAATCCCCTGTTGTCGCTGGCCCTGCTCGGCCTGACGGTGGCGATCCTCTACAACGAGTTCTCGCAGCTGCTGCGCGGCTTCAAGGGCCTGCGTCCGGCCGAATTGACCGCGCTGATCAACCGCGACAACGCGCTGGTGGTCGACCTGCGGCCGATGGCGGATTTCGAGAAAGGCCACATCCCGGGATCCAAGAACGTCCAGGTCAGCCAGTTCGACCCGGAGAACAAGCAGCTGGCGGCGGCCAAGGCGCTGCCGGTGGTGGTGGTGTGCAAGTCCGGGCAGGCCTCGGCGGCCGCGGCCAGGCGGCTGAAAAAGGCCGGCTTCGAGCGGGTCTACCTCCTTGACGGCGGCCTGCCTGCCTGGCAGCAGGCCGACCTGCCGCTGGCGAAGGGGCGGTCGTAGGGTGGGCCTCGGCCCAGAGTGTCTGGCTGGTGGGCCACGGCCCGCCCTGCACGGACAATGCCAGCCGGCCCCCGTGCGATAATCACCGTCTTTTCCGCATTCCCGCTGGAGTTCGCCCCGATATGTCCGACCAAGCCCTCAACGGCGGCACCGCGCCCGCCGACGCCAACCCCGGCCCGCAGTTCAGCGTCGAGAAGATCTACGTCAAGGACGTGTCCTTCGAGGCGCCGCAGACGCCGCAGGTGTTCGGCGAGCAGGCGCAGCCGCAGCTGCAGATGAACCTCAACCAGCGCGTGCAGCGCGTGGGCGACAACGCCTTCGAGGTGGTGCTCGGCATCACCTTGACCTGCACCGTGGCCGAGGACAAGCCGATCTACGTGGTCGAGGTCCAACAGGCCGGCGTGTTCGGCCTCGCCGGCTTCGACGAGCAGACGCTCGATGCCATGCTCGGCACCCATTGCCCGAACGTGCTGTATCCCTATGCGCGCCAGACCATCGGCGACCTGATCTCCGCCGGCGGCTTCCCGCCGTTTCTGCTGCAGCCGATCAACTTCGAGGCGCTGTATGCCGAAGGCCTGCGCCAGCGCGCGGAACAGCAGCAGGCCGGCGAAAGCGGCGACCTGGCCGACAGCGAGACCGCCGGAAACGCCTGACACGGCCGCATGCCGCATCGCCCGCCTGCACAGATGACGAGCCGATGCCGGTAACGCCCCGCCCCGACGACGCGCCTGCCCGCACGGCGGTCGCGGTGCTGGGCGCGGGCTCCTGGGGCACCGCGCTCTCCGCGCTCGTCGCACGTCACGGCCACGATGCCGTGCTCTGGGGACGCGACGTGGCTGCGGTGGCAGCGATCGACCGCGCGCACGAGAACCCGCGTTACCTCCCAGGCGTGGCGTTGCCGACAACGCTGCGTGCCACCGCCGACCTCGCCGCCGCGCTGCGCGGCGCCG
>JALZMP010000140.1 GCA_030858145.1 Pseudomonadota bacterium | reverse complement strand
GGGCGCGCGCGCGCCCGACCCGGATGCGCGCGCGATCCTGATGCCCGCCGACGGCTGCATCAGCCAGTGCGGACCGATCACGGAAGGTCGTATCTTCCAGGCCAAGGGCCGATCCTTCAGCGCGGAGGAGCTTCTAGGCGACGTCGATGCCGCAGCGATGTTCGACGGCGGCCTGTTCGCCACGGTGTATCTGTCGCCAAAGGACTACCACCGCGTGCACATGCCCTGGGCCGGGCGCCTGCGCGAGACCGTGCACATCCCCGGCCGCCTGTTCAGTGTCGGCCCGGACGCCGTGGCCGGCGTGCCGCGGCTGTTCGCGCGCAACGAGCGCCTGGCCTGCCATTTCGACACCGACTTCGGGCCTATGGCCATGGTCATGGTCGGGGCCCTGCTGGTCTCGGGCGTGGAGACGGTCTGGAGCGGCGAGGAAATCCCCGCCTACGGCACCGCGGTCACGGTCAAGGACTACCGCGGCGAGGACGTCCATCTAGACCGCTTCGAGGAGATGGCCCGCTTCAACTACGGCTCGAGCGTGGTCGTGCTGCTGCCGCCGGGGGTGGCGTCGCTCGCCACCGGGCTGGGTGCGGAGACACCGGTGCGGCTGGGACAGGCGCTTGCCCGATTGGCGTAGCGTGGCCTTGGCCCACGAAAATCATGCGGTCGAGTCTCAGCCGGACTCATTTGCTACACCCTTCCCCTCAGTTCCCACAACCTTCCAGCTTGAGCCGCTGCCCCGGGCGAATTGCGTAACGCGGTGCCTCCAGCGCATTGGCCTTGGCCAGCGCGCCGGCGTCGCACTGGTATTGCCGTGCGATCGAAACCAGGGTGTCGCCGCGGGCGACGCGGTGCTCGCGCGGCTGGGTACTGCGGGTGGGCGCGCCGGCGGCAGCCGCAGGCGCCAACGTCCCCGGGACGAAGGTCGACACCGGCGGTTGCACCATCTGCAGCGGGCCGGTGCGGACAATGGCGCGGTCCGGGTCACTGGTCACCAGCTGACGGGCCAGGTCGGCGCGGGCGCCCTGGGTGCACCAGCGCTGGTAGAGACTGGCGACCCGCACGGTGCCGTTGAGCGTGGTGCCCGCGGGAATCCAGGCCTCGGCCTCGTAGCGCGGGTTGAGATTGCGCAACACGCGCATGTAGCCGTCACGGGTGCCGCCGTTGCCCAGGCAGATGGTGAGCTCGTAGATCGAGGCCGGGCGCGCCAGCTTGAAGGTGGCCGGCCGCGCGTCGACCTTCGGGAACACCAGTCCGTATTCCTTCGGGTGCAGGTACAGCCAGGCCGCGGCGATCACCATCGGCACGTAGTCGCGGGTCTCGGCCGGGAACTGGCTGTAGACGTCGGCGTCCCAGAATTTGCGCCCGCCGCTGCCGCGGTACACCCGCAGCGCGCGGCCCTCGCCGCCGTTGTAGGCGGCCAGCCACATCTCGATGTCGTTGCCGAACTCGGCGAAACGCTCGTTGAGGTAGCGCGCGGCGGCGTCGGCCGAAGCGCGCGGGTCGTAGCGGGTGTCGAACCCGGTGGCGTCCACGCCCAGCCCGAAGCGGTGCCCGGTGGCGGGCATGAACTGCAGCGGCCCCACCGCCCCGGCGCGCGAGCCCACGTGCACGCGACCGGTGGACTCCTTGGCCAGGATCCCGAACAGAAGCGCCTCCGGCAGCCCGCTGCGCTGGAATGACGGCGCCATCAGATGGCGCATGTACTGGTAGTTCTCATGGCTGGCGTTGAGCGACACCCGCATGTCCGTGAGCCAACGGCGGATGCCGGCCTGCACCGCCGGGTTGAACTGCACCAGGCGCACGAAACGCTCGCCGTCCTCGCCGAGCAGGGACGCGGCGTCGGCACCCGGCGGCACGCGGCCGGTGGGCAGGTCGCCGTCATCGACCAGGGTGGTGTCGAAATCGTCGGCACCCCCCGCGGCGGCATCGGCATCGGCCTTGAGCAGGCGCTTTAAGCTGGTCAGCAGCTGCGGCACGCTGCAGCCACGCTGCCGGCCGCAGGCGGTGATTACGTCTTCCATGTCCTCCAGCGCGGCATTGCTTTCCGGGATGCCCGCGGGGTCGTTGTTGCCGACCTTGACCATGGACTCGCGATAGCGGGTCTCGGCGGCGGTCATGCGCGTGACCAGCGCCTGGGCGGCGTCGCGGTCGCGCTTGGATTGGGCCGATGCGGCATTCACCGGCGCGATCAGCAGCAGGCAGGCGGCAAGGCAGGCCGAAAAACGGCCGAAAATTGCTAAGGAGGGCATGGACGGCAAGCGAAGCAAGGGGACATGCAGGGTAACGTCGGCCGGCGTGAGGGGGCAAGGACGCGCGGCACGCTTGCGCGCATGCCCTAGAATCGGCCCACGCACGCTCAGGAACCCCGCATGGACCCGATCCTCGTCGGCAAGGCCGTCACCTCGCCGGGACCTGAAACCGAAAGCCGCGGCAAGGTCTGGCTGCAGCCGAAGTACGGCAACCGCCACGGCCTGGTCGCCGGCGCCACTGGCACCGGCAAGACCGTCACCCTGATGACCCTGGTCGAAGGCTTCTCTCGCATCGGCGTGCCGGTGTTCATCGCCGACGTCAAAGGCGATGTCTCCGGGCTGGCGGTGCCAGGCACCGTCGGCGACAAGCTGCAACAGCGCATCGATCAGATCGGTGTCGAGGGCTTCGTGGCCGAAGGCAGTCCGGTGATCTTCTGGGACCTTTACGGCAAGCTCGGCCATCCCGTACGCACCACGGTCAGCGAGATGGGCCCGCTGCTGCTGTCGCGCATCCTCGAACTCAACGACACCCAGTCCGGCGTGCTCGACATCGTGTTCAAGCTCGCCGACGACCGCGGCCTGTTGCTGCTCGACCTCAAGGACCTGCGTGCCTTGCTCGCGCTCGCAGCCGAGGAGCGCAAGGCGATCTCCAGCAGCCACGGCCTGGTCAGCACCCAGTCCATCGGCGCGATCCAGCGCGCCCTGCTGCGGATCGAGCAGGACGGCGGCGCGCAGTTCTTCGGCGAACCGGCGCTGGAACTGGCCGACCTGATGCGCACCACGCCCGACGGCCGCGGCGTGATCGGCATCCTCGCCGCCGACCAGTTGATCCTGCGGCCACGGCTGTATTCCAGCTTCCTGCTGTGGCTGCTGTCGGAGCTGTTCGAGTCCCTGCCCGAGGTCGGCGACCTCGACAAGCCCAAGCTGGTGTTCGTCTTCGACGAAGCCCACCTGCTGTTCAACGACGCCCCGGCGGCGCTGCGCCAGCGCATCGAGCAGGTGGTGCGCATCATCCGCTCCAAGGGCGTGGGCGTGTACTTCTGCTCGCAGTTCCCCGACGACGTGCCCGACAACATCCTCGGCCAGCTCGGCAACCGGGTGCAGCACGCGCTGCGCGCGTTCACCCCGCGCGACCAGAAGGCGGTGCGCACCGCGGCCGAGACCTTTGTCGCCAACCCCGACCTCGACGTGGCGAAGATAATCTCGCAGCTGGGTACCGGCGAGGCGCTGGTGTCCACGTTGCAGGACATGCCCAATGGCGGCCGAGGCATCCCGATGCCGGTCGAGCGCACCCTTATCGCGCCGCCGCGCTGCCGCATGGGTGCGATCACCGAGGCCGAGCGCGCACAGGTCCGTGCCGGCAGTCCGCTGGGGATGAAATACGACGCCGCGGTGGACCGCGAGTCGGCGGCGGAACTGCTGGAGCGGAAGGCCGAGGCAGCGGCGAGACAGGTCGACGCGCCGCCCGCCAAGGGCACCTCGCGGGCGGACGCCGGCCAACCCGGCATCGGCCGCGCGGTCAAGGACGCGGTGTTCGGCACCAGCCGCCGTCAGGGCATGGTCGAAACCATGGCCAAGCAGACCGCGCGCACCGTGGGCAGCCAGATCGGCCGCCAGATCCTCCGAGGCATCTTCGGCGGGCTGAGCGGCAAGCGCTGATCCTCAGAACCGCCTGCGCCGGTTAGACTCGGCCGCTTCCGGCCGTCGCCACGGCCGCATGGAGCGCCGCCGCACGTGAGTACGCCGACCCCGACCCCTGCCCCGCCTGCCTCCGGCCCCGAACCTGGCGGCCGTTCCTCCGCCATCGACCGTTTCCTGACCGTTGTCGAGCGCGGTGGCAACGCGCTGCCGCATCCGGCGACATTGTTCGCGATTCTGGCGCTGCTGGTGGTGGTGCTGTCGTGGGTAGCGGCACAGTTCGCGATGTCGGTGCAGCACCCGACCACCGGCGAGACCATCACCCCGGTCAACCTGATGAGCGTCGACGGCCTGCACCGGATCCTGACCGGGCTGGTCACCAACTTCACCAGCTTCGCGCCGCTGGGCACGGTGCTGGTGAGCCTGATCGGCATCGGCGTGGCCGAGCATTCCGGCCTGATCGGCGCCGCACTGCGCCAGCTGGTGCTGGCCGCGCCACGCTTCCTGCTGACCCCGGTGATGGTGTTCGCCGGGGTGATGTCGAACATGGCCAGCGAGATCGGCTACGTGCTGCTGGTGCCGCTGGCGGGGCTGGTGTTCCTGGCGGCCAAACGGCATCCGATCCTGGGCATGGCGGCGGCCTTCGCCGGCGTCTCCGGCGGCTACTCGGCCAACCTGCTGCTGGGCACCATCGACCCGCTGCTGGCCGGGCTGTCGCAGGAGGCGGCGCAGATCATCGACCCCGCCTATACCGTCAGTCCGGCGGCCAACTGGTATTTCATGATCGTCTCGACCTTCCTGGTCACCGGGCTGGGCTGGTGGGTGACCGAGCGCTTCGTCGCCCGCCGCTTCCCGGACGCGCCCCAGACCGACGACGGCGACGGCATCGAGCCGATGACCGCGGCCGAGAAGCGCGGCCTGGTGTTCGCCACCGTCGCGGTGGCGGCGCTGACCGCGCTGGTGCTGTGGGGCACGGTGCCGGCGGACGGGTTCCTGCGCGACGCCGTCACCGGCGACCTGCTGAATTCGCCGTTCCTGCGCGGCATCGTGGCGCTGATCTTCCTCTATGGCGTGGTCTCCGGCGTGGCTTACGGCATCGGCGCCGGCACCATCAAGAACGACAGCGACGTCATCGACGGCATGGGCAAGAGCATGAGCACGCTGGGCGTGTACCTGGTGCTGACCTTCTTCGCGGCGCAGTTCGTGGCGTTCTTCAACTGGACCCAGCTGGGGCTCATCTTCGCGGTCAACGGCGCCGCGCTGCTGACCCAGCTGCAGCTGCCGGGGATCGTGCTGTTCGCGGCCTTCATCCTGCTGACGGCGACCGCCAACCTGTTCATGGGCTCGGCGTCGGCGAAGTGGGCGTTGATGGCGCCGGTGTTCGTGCCGATGTTCATGCTGCTGGGCTATTCGCCGGAGCTGACCCAGATCGGCTACCGCATCGGCGATTCGGTGACCAACATCATCTCGCCGATGATGAGCTACTTCGCGCTGATCATCGCCTTCCTGCAGCGCTACGAGCCGAAGGCCGGCATCGGCACCGTGGTTGCGGTGATGCTGCCGTACTCGATGGTGTTCCTGATCGGCTGGACCATCCTGTTCTCGATCTGGATGGCGCTGGGATTCCCGATCGGCCCCGGCGCGCCGCTCGAGTACATTCCCGCCGTGGCGGTCCCGGGGCCTTGAGATGGGTCGCTGGCGAGCGCCGGCGGCCCCGTCGACGGCGCTGATCACCCGCGACGGGCACGATCGGCTGAAGGCGGAACTGGACGACCTGTGGCGCGTGCAGCGGCCGGAGGTGGTGCGCGCGCTGGCAGCCGCCGCCGCCGAGGGCGACCGGTCCGAGAACGCGGAATACACCTACCGCAAGAAGCAGCTCGGCGAGATCGACCGTCGCGTGCGCTACGTGTCCAAGCGCCTGACCACGTTGCGCGTGGTCGACGCCACGCCTGCCGACCGCGACGCGGTGTTCTTCGGTGCCGACGTCGAACTGGAGGACGTCGACAGCGGCGAAGCGGTCCGCTACCGCATCGTCGGACCGGACGAGACCGATGCCGGGCAAGGCTGGATCAGCATCGACTCGCCCCTGGCGCGCGCGCTGCTGAAGAAACGTGTAGACGACCGGGTCGCCGTTGAACTGCCTGAAGGACGCCGGGAGTTTGTCGTCGCCGCCATCCGCTACGGCTGAGTCACTCAGGGCTTGTTCCCTGCCGCTGCGACGCTGGTCGCACTGTAGGGCCGAGCTTGCCCGGCCGCGACGGCACTGAATAATCTGTCGAGCAGGCACAACTCTACAACCACCGACACGGCCCGCATGGCGGCCCGTGTCGGTGGTTGAGGGGTCGTTATAGGTCAGCGGACGACGATCCTGCCCGCGACCGAAGCGTAGACCCAGCCGAGCAAGACGCCGAACACGATGTGCACGAAGATCGACACCCAGGTGCGCGCCGCCTCGAACCATGGGAACACGGCGGTCATGCCGTAGAACATCACCACGTACACGACCAGTCCGAACACGCCGCCGATCAGCGCCGCGCTGCCCGCCGTCCGACCCTTGGCGATAAAGGCAAAGATGAAAGCCAGCACCAGCGACAGCACGAAGTGAATCACCATGGCGACCAGCACGATGGTCATATCGAAGGTCGCCGGCGGCGGCAGCACTCCCTCGCCCATGGCGATGGCGGCGATCATGCGCGGCGGACCCCAGGGGCTGCCGCCCAGGAACATCGGCACCATCAGCATTTCCAGCATCAAGAAGACTGCACCGGCGATGAGGCCGGACCAGATCACCGCCCTGGTGCTGATGGCGGGGTGACGCACCGTGTGTTCGTTCATTGCTCTCTCCCGGGGTGGACGTGGATTCATCTCATGCTCTCAACTGTACCTGACTGCGCCTTGCCTGATCATCGAAACTAGCTGGACAGATGGAAAGCGGACGTGATGCCCGGCTCAGATGCCGCCGCACCAGTCATCATCGCGGTCTTCCCAGTAGCCGCCATGGCCGCCAATCCCAACAGACAAAGCTCGCGGCGTTCAGTCGCGCCTATGGGGTTCCGGCGACCTCGCCGTACAGGTCGTGCTCGTCGCTGCCGAGGATCTCGATGTCGGCGAAGTCGCCCGGTTGCAGCCCGGCTTCACGGCCGTCCTGCACCTGCACCACGCCGTCGATCTCCGGCGCGTCAGCCATCGAGCGGGCGATGGCGAGGTCGCCGTCGATGGCATCGACCAGGCAGCGCTGCACGCTGCCGACCTTGGCTTCCAGCCGCGCGGCGGAAATGCCTGCCTGGCGTGCCATGAAGCGCGCTAGGCGTTCCTGCTTGGTGTCCTCGTCGACGGGATCCGGAAGCGCGTTCGCCCGCGCGCCGTCGACCGGCGAGTAGGCAAAGGCGCCGACGCGGTCCAGCTGCGCTTCGTCGAGGAAGCCGAGCAGTTCCTCGAACTCGGCCGCGGTCTCGCCGGGGAAGCCGACGATGAAGGTGCTGCGGATGGTCAGCGCCGGGCGGGTGTCGCGCCAGCGGCGGATGCGCTGCAGCGTCTTGTCGACGGCGCCCGGCCGCTTCATCAGTTTCAGGATCCGCGGGCTGGCGTGCTGGAACGGGATGTCGAGGTAGGGCAACAGCCGGTGCGCGCCGTCGTGGGCGCGCGCCATCAGCGGGATGATGTCGTCGACATGCGGGTACGGGTAGACGTAGTGCAGCCGCGTCCATGCATCGAGCTCGGAGAGGCCTTCGCACAGCGCCTTCATCCGCGTCTGCCGGGCCTTGCCGCGCCAGTCGCGCTCGGCGTACCTAATGTCCATGCCGTAGGCCGAGGTGTCCTGCGACACCACCAGCAGCTCGCGTACGCCGCCGCGCACCAGTTTCTCGGCCTCGCGCAACACCTCGTCGACCGGGCGCGAGACCAGGTCGCCGCGCATCGACGGGATGATGCAAAACGTGCAGCGATGGTTGCAGCCCTCGGAAATCTTCAGGTAGGCGTAATGCTTCGGCGTCAGCTTCAGACCATAGTCGGGCACCAGGTCCAGGAACGGATCGTGCACCGGCGGCAGCGCCGCGTGCACCGCGTCCATTACGCTCACGTAGTCCTGCGGGCCGCTGATCGACAGCACGCCCGGATGCGCCTCGCGGATGACCTCCGCGCGCTTGCCCAGGCAACCGGTGACGATGACCTTGCCGTTTTCGGCCATCGCCTCGCCGATGGCGTCCAGAGATTCGGCCACCGCAGTGTCGATGAAGCCGCAGGTGTTGACCACCACCACGTCGGCGGCATCAAAGGTCTGCACCAGGTCGTAGCCCTCGACCCGCAGCTGGGTGAGGATGCGCTCGGAGTCGACCAGCGCCTTGGGGCAGCCGAGGCTGACGAAGCCCACTTTCGGGGCGGGAACGGTGGGCGCGGGGCGGGACATGCGGGGTCGGGGCGGAACGGGGCGGAAGTATAGCGGCAGCCCGCAGTCGCCGCGTGGCAGGCGCGCTAAGATGACAGCCGTGCAGCGGTTCGCGCCCGGGCGCGAGGAGGCATCGGCCATGAGCAGGAAACGCGCCAGCGACCCACCCCGCTACGCGCTGCACCCGCAGCTCGCCGCCGACACCCATCCCGTCGCCCGGCTCGATCTGTGCGAGCTGCGGTTGATGGACGACAGCAACTATCCCTGGCTGGTACTGGTGCCGTGCGTGGCGGAGGCGATCGAGCTGATCGACCTCGACCCCGCCCAGCGCCACCAGTTGAGCGACGACATCGACCGCGCCTGCCGGCTGCTGCACGACGCCTTCCAGCCCTTCAAGCTCAATGTCGCCGCGCTCGGCAACCTGGTGCCGCAACTCCATGTCCACGTGATCGCGCGCTCGGAGCAGGATCCCGCGTGGCCGGCGCCGGTCTGGGGCCGGGTCGCCGCCAGTCCCTACACGCCGGAAGCCCTGGTCGAGCGCATCACCCTGCTGCGCGACACCCTGCTGGCGTAAGCGACAGCAGCCGTCGCACTCAAGTCCGTGGCAGGGTGACCCCGGTCTGGCCCTGGTACTTGCCACCGCGGTCCTTGTAGGAGGTCTCGCAGATATCGTCGGCGGCGGCCTGGAAGAACAGCATTTGCGCCACGCCCTCGTTGGCGTAGATGCGCGCCGGCAACGGGGTGGTGTTGGAGAACTCCAGGGTCACGTGGCCCTCCCATTCGGGCTCCAGAGGGGTGACGTTGACGATGATCCCGCAGCGCGCATACGTGCTCTTGCCCAGGCAGACCACCAGGGTGTCGCGCGGGATGCGGAAGAACTCCACCGTCCGCGCCAGCGCGAAGGAGTTGGGCGGGATGATGCAGACGTCGTTCTCGATGTCGACGAAGCTGCCCGGGTCGAAATGCTTGGGGTCGACGATGGTCGAATTGATGTTGGTGAACACCTTGAACTCGCGAGAGCAGCGCACGTCGTAGCCATAGCTGGAGGTGCCGTAGCTGACGATGCGCTCACCACCGGATTGTTTGACCTGGCCCGGCTCGAACGGCTCGATCATGCCGTGTTCGGCGGACATGCGCCGGATCCAGCGGTCGGACTTGATGCTCATGCAGCGCTCCCTGTGCCAAGCGCGGATTCTACCCGGCACGCTGCCCCCGATCGCGGGGGCCGCCTATCGAATCGCAACGGCTAGTCCAGCAAGGATGCCGAGATGGGTCTTGCCGCACGCGGCCGCCGTGACAGGGCCTCGACCAGCGCCCGCGCGGTCAGCCGGTAGGCCTCGGCGGCGGCCGACTCCGGTGCTGCAATCACGATTGGCGTGCCAGCATCGCCCTGCTCGCGGATGCCGATCTCCAGCGGCAGCGAGCCCAGCAGGGGCACGCCGTACTGCGCAGCCATGCGCGCGCCGCCGCCCTCGCCGAACAGGTGCTCGACGTGGCCGCAGTGCGAGCACACGTGCTGGGCCATGTTCTCGACAAGGCCCAGCACCGGCACCTCGACCTTCTCGAACATCTTCAGCGCCTTGCGCGCATCCAGCGTGGCCACGTCCTGCGGAGTGGTGACGATGACCGCGCCAGCCACCGGGATCTTCTGCGCCAGGGTCAGCTGGATGTCGCCGGTGCCAGGCGGTAAGTCGACGATCAGGTAGTCGAGTCCCTCTTCGCCGCCCCATAGCGTTTCGTTGAGCAGCTGGGTCAGCGCCGAAGTCGCCATCGGCCCGCGCCAGATCATCGGCGTCTCCTGCTCCACCAGCAGGCCGATCGACATCGCCTCGATGCCGTGCGCGCGCATCGGCTCGATCGACTTGCCGTCCGGGCTGTCCGGCCGCCCCGACAGGCCCAGCATCATCGGCACGCTCGGTCCGTAGACATCGGCGTCGAGCACGCCCACGCGCGCGCCGTCTCCCGCCAGCGCCAGCGCCAGGTTGACCGCCGTGGTCGACTTGCCGACCCCGCCCTTACCGGAACCGATGGCGAGGATGTTGCGCACCCGCGACAGCGGGCTGAGCTTCGGTTGGACCGCGTGGGCGTGGACACGCATGGGACTCACTGATCCATGGTCATGGGACCACGCAGGCGGCGCGAAACCATCATTCTACAGCCAGATGACGTGACAGGGCCGCCGTTTGCGATGTCCCATTGCATATTCCATCACGCGGTTACCGCATCACCCTCGCTCTCCGGCATGAGTGCCGGGCAGCCCACGCAAATCAGCCGAGCGCTTGTCCATGCCTGTCAGATTCAATCGCCAACTCCTGTCATTGGTTCTCTGTGTGTCCGCCGGACCGGTCGTCGCGGGCAAGCCCATTCCGATCGAGTCGCTCGCACGGGTGCCGGACATCCAGTCCGTGTCCATGAGTTCCGACGGACGCAACCTGGTCGCCCTCGTCGCCGCGCCAGGCTCGAACCACCGGGAAACCGCGCTGGCCACCTGGGACCTCGACAACCTGGAGGCTGGCCCGACGATCACGCCCTCGGGCGATCTCATGAAATTTGTCGGCGCGAGTGCCATGAAGGCCGACCGGGTTCTGGTGTTCGCGCGGCAGGAGTGGACCGGGCAACTCGGGGGGTGCGGTGAAGGCCGCGTCTCCGGGGCCACCAAGACGTTCGTGATCAAGTCGTACCTCACCGATACCAAACACGCCGGCTTCAACGAAGCGTTCACCGACAACACCCGGCGCATCGGCATCAGCCAGGATATGCAGCGTTGCCTTGAGATCGCCGGCACCGCGGAACTGGTCAACACCCTGCCCCTTGACCCGGACAATGTCATCGTCATGCAGGTCAACGAGTTGACGCTCAGCGGCAACCACTTTCTCTACAACCTGCGCACGAGGGAGACGAAACTGCTGCTCCGGTCAGGCGGCCGTTCCTCCCCCGGGCTGTTCAATCCGCGCAACGGCGAACTCATGACGCGGACGGAAGTGGAGCCGGTGGGAAGCGACGAGTACGAGCAGCGCATCCTGATCCGGATTGCCGACACCGGGGAGTTCGTGGTCCACGAGAACCTCACCGTCAAGGGCTTGGACCCCATGCTGAATACGGCCAAGGCCAGCATTCCCGTCCTGCTGTATGTCGATGATCGTGATGTCCGCACGCCCGCCTTCCATGCGCGCGGCTTCTTCAACGCGATCAAGGGCACTGTGCCCGCGAGGTTCGAACTCATCCCCAACATGCCGCACAGCCTGCCCTGGTACTACTCGCACCAGAACCAGACGCTGAAATTGATCGAGGAGTTCCTGCGCGAAGATTGCGGGCCAGGGGGTTTGTGACGGGATTCGCAGATCCGTCCGGCCCGATAAATGAATGGTGTTGCAACCGCGTAACAACTGGTCCTATACTCGTTTAACGATTTACAAACAAGCGCCTGAAAAACGACACGGGCTTAGCCAAGGGGAATCGTCATGAGGAAGGCTGCAAAGGGAATCAAGTTCCACAAATTGCCGTTGAGCATGGCCGTGCTGGGCTGCCTGTATGGCGGCGTCGCCTTGGCCCAGGTTACACCCACTCCGGCGACAACCGAGGAGCAGGAAGAGGCGAAGAGGGACGAGGTCAAGACCCTTGAAAAGGTCACCGTGACCGGCTCCCTGCTGCGCCGCGTTGAGTACGACACCATTTCGCCCGTGCAGGTCCTTTCGGCCGACGTCAGCGCCGACATCGGCCAGGTCAACACCGCCGAGTTCCTGCAGCAGTCCAGCGTGGCCGCGGGCTCCACCCAGATCACCAACCAGTTCGCCGGGTTCGTGGTCGAGGGTGGCACTGGCGTGCAGACCATCAACCTGCGCGGCCTGGGCGCCCAGCGTACCGCCGTGTTGTTGAATGGCCAGCGTCCCGGCCCGGCCGGTACCCGCGGCCAGGTGCTGGCGTTCGACTTGAACGTCATCCCGCAATCCATCCTGCAGCGCGCCGAAATCTTGAAGGACGGCTCCTCGTCCATCTACGGTTCGGACGCCGTGGCCGGCGTGGTCAACCTGATCACCCGCAAGAATTTCGACGGCCCGGAGTTCAGCATCACGGGCCGTCTTCCCCAGCATGGCGGAGCCGAGACGTTCTCCGTGGCGCTGGCCAACGGCTGGAATTTTGGCAACGGCAGCATCGCAGCGGCGGCCGAGTACTACTTGCAGCAGCCGCTCCGTTTTGGTGACCGTGACTTTCTGAAATGCGCGCAAGACCTGTTCACCGATGCCAGCGGCAACAGCATCGATCGCGTGGATCGTTCGATCCGGGGCGATAACCCGCGCTGCGTCCATCTGTTGAACGGCGTCTTTGACAATCTTGTTGGTGGATTTCGGCGTTTTGTTCCGTCGACAGATGGCACGACGATCGGCCTGGTCCCGGGCTTTCGCCCCAGTACAAACACGACGTTTGGCCCCGGAAACACCGGCGTAGCCTCCACCGACGAGAGTTCCAACTTCGATCGCTTCGGCGAGCAGTTTTTGATCGACCGCCAGGAACGCTTCAGCGTCTTTGCCACCTCGGACTTCAGCTTTGGCGACATCAACTGGACCACCGAGTTCCTGTACAACAACCGCAAGACCAATACCAACCGCTTCCGCCAGTTCTTCCCGACAACCGGCGGCACCACCGCCCCGGCCTCTTTCCGCTATACCGATGGCTCAACGTTCAGGACACCGACCTCGAGCGGCGTCGGTCGGCCGATCCTGCTGTTCCCCTCCAAGCAAAAGGTGGAGATCGACTACTACTACGTGCGCACCGGCCTGGACGGTCTGTTCCCCAATTCGGACACCTGGTCATGGGCGGCGAATGCGTCCTACACCCGCTCGGACGGCGACTACAGCAATCTAGCCATCCTCAATTCCCTGTCCGGCGACCTCAGCAATCCCGCCGTGCGTGCGCTGAACGGAGGCCGCGCGCCCCTGGTCAACTACTACGATCCGAGTTTCCTCAACGGCTCCCGCATAGACGAACTGGTCTCCGCGGTGGGCCGCTGGGTCACGGGCAACACCGTTTATGACCAGCTGCTCTTCAACGGTGTCGTCACCGGTGAGCTGTTCGAGCTGCCTGCCGGCCCGATCGGTGCCGCGCTGGGTGCCGAGTACCGCCGCTTCAGCATCGACGACCAGCCCAGCGCCGACGAAGTCGCCGGCAATTTCTGGGGCCAGAGTTCGGCCGTGCAGACCAAGGGCACCGACACGGTGAAGGAAATCTTCGGCGAGGTGGAGGTTCCCCTGCTCAAGGGTCTGCCGATGGTGGAGGCGCTGACCCTCAATATGTCGGCACGCGCCTTCGATTACGACTCCGTCGACGACTCGGACCACGTGTGGAAGCTTGGCCTGAGCTGGCAGGTCATACCGTCGGTGCGGCTGCGCGCCACCAAGGGCACCTCGTACCGCGCGCCTGGGTTGTACGAGCTGTTCCTGGGCGACCTGTCCGGCTTCGCCAATCAGCTTGCCATCGACCCCTGCATCAGGTTCGGCGAGAGCACCAACGAGAACATCCGCAGGAACTGTGCGGCGGTCGGCGTGGGTCCGGATTTCGGGGGCGGCGCGTCCTCGGCACGGGTGATCTCACAGGGTGGTGCGGGCGTGGTGAAGCCTGAGACATCGGAAGCGTTCACCGCCGGCATCGTGCTGACCCCTACCGCTTGGCCGATCAGCGTCGCGTTGGATTACTTCGACTACCAGGTCAACGACGAGATCGCCCAGCTGGGCGCGGGTACCATCCTTAGTGGCTGTTACGCCGCCGATGTGTTCCCGAACGACTTCTGCAACCTTTTCATCCGCAACCCGGCCAACCATCCGACCAATCCCAACGCAATCGTCGACGTGTTCCAGAAATACGTCAATGTCAACAAGCAAAAAGTCCGTGGCTATGACCTGTTGACCCGCTTCAACAAGGACTTCGCGTTTGGCAAGCTGGAGATCGAAGGCCAGGCCACCTATGTCATGGAAGACTTTTCGCAGTTCTTCAGCACTGCGGAGGCCAGTGGCTTCGGCACGAATAATCGCAACGGCGCGATCGGCCGTCCCAAGCTGGCCGCCAACCTTCGCACCCAGCTGAAGCGTGGCGACTTCGCCTACACCTGGTTCATGAACTACGTGGATCAGACCCAGTCGCTGACCTTGAATCCGGTCACCACGTACTTCGGCTTTACCGATGCGGTCCGCGACATCGTGGCCGAGGACCGCCTGTACCACACCGTGTCGGTGCGCTACAATCAGCCCAAGTGGTCGGTGCTGTTCGGCGTGCAGAATGTGCTGGATGAAGAGCCGCCGACCGTCTCCGCCGGCGTCGCTACCCGCTACGGCAACGTGCCGGCGTTTGCAACCCAGTACGACCTGCGGGGCCGGACGTTCTTCAGCCGCCTGGACATCAAGTTCTGATTCGGCAGCACGGTAGACCAATGGAGCCCGGCGCATGCCGGGCTCTTTTTTTTCCGCACCCTGACTTCCGGGGGTTATGCCCACCGGTTTGGCGGCCTATCCTGAGCTTCCCTACCCTAGGTCCGATCCAATGCGCTTGCCACCCATGATCTGGTTGCTCCCGTGGCTCGCCCTGTCTGCCGGCGTGCCCGCGCCTGCACAGGCGCAGCAGGACCCCACCAGCGACTCCACGATGCTAGCGGCCGGGTTCATCGAAGGTCACCCCGATCTCCTGTACCGCAAGCAGGGACTGGATGCCTACGCGGAAGGCGCGCATGCAACGGCGATTGATCGCTTCCGCAAGGCTGCCCGGTTCGGGGACAAAGCATCGCAGGCGATCGTCGGTGAAATGTTGTGGTCGGGCGTCGGCGTCGAACCCGACCGGGTGATGGCACTGGTGTGGATGGACCTCGCAGCGGAACGCGGATATCCCCGCTTCGTGAACACCCGCAATGGTTACTGGAATGCGTTGAGCCCGGCAGAGCGCCAGCGCGCACGCAATCTTGTGGACAATCTCTACGCCGAGTATGGGGATGCCGTCGCGGAGCCCCGTCTGGCGACCGCGTTGCGGCGCGAGCGGTCTAGGATGAGCGGCAGCCGGGTAGGCTCGCAGACCAGCAACGTGCAGATCGTGGTGCCTGGCCACGGCAGCATCGACGGTTCCCAGTTCTACAACCCGAAGTACTGGGATCCGAAGCAATATCGCGCCTGGCACGACGCCTTCTGGGAAAACGCCCGGGAGGGCAAGGTCGAGGTGGGCGATCCCGAGAAACTCGATGACATCAAGGTCGCTCCCCCCGGGGCGACGCGGCAACAGGGCAAGCCGCGCTGAGCAGGCGGAGCAAACGCACGCAGTTCCATACGGCAAGGGTTGCGGTATAAATGTGGCCGCCCTGCCCACGTTGCCGGCTGCGGCGGCGTCCCGAGGACGGCACATGCGCAATAAATTCCCTACCTACACGTGGGGCATGCAGTACGTGGACGAAACCAGAGCCCTGAACCTGTGCGAGGTAGTGACCTACCAGGGCCGTCCCAACTCCCGTCGCGACATCACCGCTGAGCGCGCCCTGTACCACAACGTCTCGGTGCGTTTCGAGCAGCCCAACTGGAACATCCAGGTGGGCGTGCGCAACCTGTTGGACAAGGCACCGCCGGAAGTGTCCTCCGGCGTGGCCACCCGCTACGGCAACAGCCCGGCGTTCGCCACCCAGTACGACTGGTTCGGCCGCTCGCTGTTCGTGCGTTACAACCACAAGTTCTGAGCTGCCTCACACCTGTGCAAGGACGAAAGCGGCGCTTGCGCCGCTTTCGTTTTTTCGGGGTACCGAGCCGAGCCAACCAACATGCTAGGCTCCTGCCACACCGCTTCACCGAACCAGGCATGTCACAACCCTGGCCGGTCACGCTCAACCTCCAGGAGGATGCATGCGCAAGATCAGACTGTTTCCGGGCATGGCCTTCATCCTGCCTTTGTTGACGGTTGCCGCGATAGCGGCGGCACAGGATTCGCCCCTCGGCCGCTGGCAGACCATCGACGACGACACTGGCAAGGTGATGTCGATCGTCGAGATCAGCCAGACCGGCAACCGCCTGACCGGCCGAGTGGTCGAGGTGTTGCATTCCGCCCACGGGCCCAACCCACGTTGCAAGCAGTGCAAGGGCGCCAACAAGGACCAGCCGGTCGAGGGCCTAACCATCCTCTGGGACCTCAGGCCCGGCGGTGACGGATGGGAAGGTGGCACCATCCTTGACCCCGCCAACGGCAAGACCTACAAGTCCAAGATCCAGCTGCTCGAAGGCGGGCGGAAGCTTGGCGTGTCGGGCTGCGTGGCCTTCATCTGCCGCGAGCAGGTCTGGACACGCGAGTAGGCTTTCCTCGCAGGCCCGGTTCCGCGAGGCGCGGACGCCTTGCATCGCCCGGCCCGCTTCTTGCACGCGAAATGTTTTCGCGCCTCGCCGTCCGGCAGGACCACGCCGACGCCATGCGATAATCGCCGGCCCTACGCCGCCGTGCCGCCATGCCGCGCCCCGCCCTCGTCACCAGCGCCCTGCCCTACGCCAACGGCGACCTCCACCTCGGCCACCTGGTGGGCTATATCCAGGCCGACATCTGGGTGCGGGCGCGACGGATGGCTGGCGGCAGCGTGCATTACGTCTGCGCCGACGACACCCATGGCACGCCGATCATGCTCGCCGCGGAACAGGCCGGGGTCACCCCCGAGGCCTTCATTGCTGGCATGCAGGCCGGGCACGAGCGCGACTTCGCTGATTTCGGGGTCGCTTTCGACCACTACGACTCCACCCACTCCGCTGGCAACCGCGCGCTGACCGAGGCGATCTACGCCCGCCTCGACCACAATGGCCACATCACCCGGCGTGCAGTCGCGCAACTGTACGACCCGATCAAGGGCATGTTCCTGCCGGACCGCTACGTGCGTGGCACCTGTCCCAAATGCGGCACGCCCGACCAGTACGGCGACAACTGCGAGCACTGCGGCGCGACCTATGCGCCGACCGAGCTGAAGTCGCCGACATCGGTGGTCAGCGGCGCGACACCGGAACTGCGCGAGTCCGAGCACTTCTTTTTCGAGCTGGGCCAGTTCACCGGCTTCCTGCGCGAGTGGCTGGCCGGCAACGTCGCCGTGCCCGGGGTCAACGCCAAGCTGCAGGAATGGCTCGACGGCGAGGGCGGGCTGCGCCCCTGGGACATCTCCCGCGACGCGCCCTACTTCGGCTTCGAGATCCCGGGCCACCCCGGCAAGTACCTCTACGTCTGGCTCGACGCGCCGATCGGCTACCTGAGCAGCTTCCAGGCGCTGTGCGACCGGCTCGACCTCAATTTCTTCGACTTCCTCGCGCCGGACAGCGAAGCCGAGCTGCACCATTTTCTCGGCAAGGACATCATCAACTTCCACGGCCTGTTCTGGCCGGCGGTGCTGCATGGCGCCGGCTTCCGCGCCCCGACCCGGCTGCACGTCAACGGCTACCTCACCGTCGACGGCGCCAAGATGTCGAAGTCGCGCGGCACTTTCGTGCTCGCGCGCACCTACCTCGACCACGGCCTGCCACCGGAGGCGCTGCGCTACTACTATGCCGCGCGCTCGTCCGGCGGCATCGACGACCTCGACCTCAACCTGCCGGACTTCGTGGCCCGCGTGAACGCCGACCTGGTCGGCAAGTTCGTCAACCTCGCCAGCCGCTGCGCCGGCTTCATCGACAAGCGCTTCGACGGCAGGCTTGCCGAGGCGTTGCCGGAACCGGCCGCGTACACGCGTTTCCTCGATGCGCTGGCGCCGGTGCGCGAGGCCTACGAGCGCAATGAGCCGGCCACCGTGCTGCGTATCGCCATGGGCCTGGCCGACGAGGCCAACCGCTACGTCGACGAACGCAAGCCATGGGTACTGGCCAAGCAGGACGGCGCGGATGCGGAGCTGCAGGCGGTGTGCACCCAGGGGTTGAACCTGTTCCGCGTGCTCGCCGGCATGCTGGCACCGGTGTTGCCGGCGATGGCGCGGCAGGTGGAGGAATTCCTGGGCGCGCCGCTTGCAACGTGGAGCGATCTGGACGTGCCGCTGCTCGCGCATCGCATTCGCCCCTACCAACCATTGTTCGTGCGACTGGACCCGAAGCAGATCGTGGCCATGACCGAAGCCAGCAAGCAAGACCTGAAGCCCTCCACGCCTGCAGGAGCGGCTTCAGCCGCGACCCCCACCAATGGCGGAAAGGCGAAAGAGCTCGCGGCTGAAGCCGCTCCTACAAAAGGCGAAAAAGGCGAAGGTGACACCATCTCCATCGACGATTTCGCCAGGCTCGACCTGCGCATCGGCAAGGTCGTGACCTGCGAACTGGTCGAAGGCTCCGACAAGCTGCTGCGCTTCGAACTCGATGCCGGCGAACTCGGGACACGGCAGATCTTCTCGGGCATCCGCGCCAGCTACGGCGATCCGGAACAACTGGTCGGCCGCAATGTCGTGTTCATCGCCAACCTGGCGCCACGCAAGATGCGCTTTGGCATCAGCGAAGGCATGATCCTCTCGGCCGGGTTCGACAACGGCGCATTGGCGCTGCTGGATGCAGACGACGGCGCCAAGCCGGGGATGCCGGTGAAGTAGCAAGCGTAAAAGCCCCTCTCCCGCTTGCGGGAGAGGGGTTGGGGTGAGGGCCGGGCAAGCGCACGATCGTCCTGGCTTCTGCCGCCCCGCCGTATCCTCATCCGTCCCTTCGGGCCACCTTCTCCCAAGGGGAGAAGGGAGGAGCAGAATTCCCATGCCCAGCTTGATCGAGCGCCTCGACCGCCTGCTGCCGCAAACCCAATGCGGGCAGTGCGGCTACAACGGCTGCCGGCCGTACGCAGAAGCGATGGCGCGCGGCGAGGCCAGCGTGGACCACTGCCCGCCCGGCGGCGATGCCGGCGCGCGTGCCTTGGCGTACGTACTTGGTGTGCCTGCCATTCCATACGACCGTAGCCGTGGCGAGCACAAGACGACAGTCGTCGCGCTGATCGTGGAAGCCGATTGCATCGGCTGCACCAAGTGCATCCAAGCCTGCCCGGTCGACGCCATCATCGGTGGCGCCAAGCGCATGCACACCGTCATCGAGCCGCTGTGCACGGGCTGCGAACTGTGCCTGCCGGCGTGCCCGGTCGACTGTATCGAGATGATCGCCATCCCGTAGGGCGGGCCGAGGCCCACCCTACGTTGCGAGCCGGACAGGAGCAAGGACGCTCAATCGATCTTCGGTTTCACCGATCTGGCAGGCGCGGCGCCCGCCTTGCACGCCGAGCAGATGCGCTCGACGCGGTAACCCTTCGCACGCAGCTTCTCGACCACGCCGTCCGCGCCGAGCAGGTGCAGCGCCCCGACCACGACCAGGGTGTCGTCGTCACCTTCCAGCTTCAGTCGCTGTTCGATCCTCGGTACCCAGGCGTCGTTGCGCTCGACGTTGATGCGACGGTAGAGCTCCGGGTAGGCAGTGCGCATTTCGACGGCCATTTCGCGCCACAGCGCGTCGGCATTGCCGGCGCGCCAGTTGGCGTGCAGCCTGTGCATGGCGTCCTTGCCCGCGGCCGATTCGGTGAGTGCTTCGTCGAGGAATTGCAGCTGCTCCTTGCGGCTCATACCGTCGAGGAAGGCGATCTGCTCGGCGCCGGTCTCGAAGCCGGCCGTGCGCTTGCCCGCTGCGGTCGCCTTCGCGGCGAGGTGCGCGTCCAGGCCCAGCTTGGGGTCGAGCCCGAGCTGGGTGAGTTCGGTCAGGGTCACCAGCAGGCCGACGAACCAGGGTTCGAACATCTGCAGCATCGGCACCGCCATGCCGATCTTCTGCAGTTCGGCGGCATTGGCGGTCGTCCACGCATCGAGCCTGCCCACCAGCGCCGGCGGCAGCTCGCTGTTCAACTGCGTGCCGTCGGTGCGCAACGCGGCCTGGGCCATCAGTACGCCGATCTGCGGCGAATGCATCTCCGCTGGCGACAGCTCGAACATGACCTTCTCGGCATCCGCGAATGCCGCATCGACGTCCTTGGACAAGGGATAGTCGTCCGGCCTGAGCAGGTGAAAGGAGCCGAGCAGATAAACGGCATTGTCGTCGTCGGTGACCTTCCACAGCAGCGGTACCGGTGGCGCTTTCGACGCGGCCGTGGCAGCGACGCGGGCGTCGCGGGCCTGCACCGCACCGAACAGGGCGATGGCCAACGCGGTGCACAACAGGGGTTTGATCAGGCGCATCTTCGGCAGGTACATGGCAGTCATTGGCAGGCAGGAAGGTTGAATGTGTGGGTCCGCTGTCTGCGGACACGCGATCAGTGGGCGCCGCCGCGGTAGTTTTTCTCGCCCGCGGCCACGGCCAGGTCGAGACGGTTCCCCGGCGGCGGCAGCGGGCAGGTGGCGAAGGCGGTGAAAGCGCAGGGCGGATTGTAGGCGCGGTTGAAGTCGACCACCATGCGGCCGCCGGCGTCGGGCGCGGGCGCGTCGAGGTAGCGGCCGGCGCCATAGCTGCCGTGACCGCTGGTGCGGTCGGCGAAGATCAGGAACAGGCCACCATCGCCCTGGTCGATGGCTTCCAGCCGATAGGGCCCGCCGTCGCGCTCGAACACCACCGCGCCCGGATTGGCCATCGGCTCGATGATGCCGACGATGTTCGCGATCTCGATCGTCCTGCCCGGCGGATGCGGCTCGAAACGGGCCTTGATGCGCCAGCCGGCGTCGGCCGGCCAATAGTCCAGGCCCCTGAACTGCAGGCGTGCGTCGGCATCGGCATGCCTGACCCGCAGTGCGCGACGGCCGCCGCGCTCGATCACCGTGAGCAGGCCCTTGCCATCGTCGAACCCGACCACGCTCGGCGCCGGATCGGCATCGGTGTTCAACGTCGCCCGTCCGCGCAGCGGCTTGCCGTCCAGGGTCAGCGCCGCCCCCGCTTCCGGGGTCAGGAACACGCGGCCCGCCTCCTGCTGCAACAGGCCGAGCCTGGGCGGACCCTTGGCCAGCCGGATGCCGCTGCCGGCGCTGCTGCCCAGATAATGCGCCTTGAGTTCGATCCAGTGCAGCCCGACCAGGCTGGTCCAGCCGTCGGGCTGCAGCAGCTTCTCGCGACGCTGCATCTGCCAGATCGCGTTGTCGGCAAGGAAATCCATGTCCTGCGGCTCCGCAGCGGTGGGCGCCGGTTCGGGGGCGGGACTGCATGCCGTCGGCAGCAGTACGCAGAGCAGCGTGAAGGTGGACAACGGGCGCGCGGTCATCTCAACGTCCTCGCAGGAACCAGCGATCGATCTCGGCCAGGCTGAAGCGGGCCCAGGTCGGGCGGCCATGGTTGCACTGTCCGGAGCGCTCGGTCGCCTCCATCTCGCGCAGCAGGGCATTCATCTCGGGCACCGTCAACCGACGGTGCGCGCGCACCGCGGCGTGGCAGGCCATGGTCGACAGCAAAGCGTCGCGTGCGCTGGCGATGCGGCGGCTGGCCCCATGCTCGCGCAGGTCGGCGAGCACGTCGCGCAGCAGCGCCTCGCTGTCGCCGTGCGCGAGCAGCGCCGGCACGCTGCGCAGCAGCAGGGACTGCGGCCCGCTACGTGAGACCTCGAAGCCGAGTTCGGTCAGCGTCGCAGCCTCGCGCTCGGCCACGTCGGCCTCGCGCTCCGCCACCGCCACCGCCTGCGGCACCAGCAGCGGCTGGGTGCGCAGGCCATGGCTGTCGTGCGCGGCCTTGAGCCGCTCGTAACCGATGCGCTCATGCGCGGCGTGCATGTCGACCACGATCAGTCCCTCGGCGCTCTCGCTGAGGATGAAGATCCCGTGCAGCTGCGCCAGCGCATAGCCCAGCGGCGGTACGCCGGCGTCCCTGGCCTCAGGCAAGGTGGCTCCGTCGGGTGGGCCCTGGCCCACCGCCGTATTCCCTTCCCGGGCCTGCCCGGCTCCGTACAGCGCGCCGTACCCCGAGCGCACCTCGTCCACGCGCAGCCCCAGCGGCGCCTGCGTGCCGTTGCGCCAAGCGGAGGAGGAAGCACTTGCGGCAGACGCCCCGGTGCCGACAGGCGTTTGCACCGATGTCGATGCTGAAGCTGCACTCACCATGCCGGCCCGGGTCGCCGCCAGCGCGTCGTGCAGGGTGTGGTAGACGAAATCGTGCACCAGCCGCAATTCGCGGAATCGCACCTCATGCTTGGCCGGGTGCACGTTGACGTCCACGCGCGCGGGGTCGAGTGCGAGGAACAGCACGTAGGCCGGCTGGCGGCCGTGGAACAGCACGTCGGCATAGGCCTGCCTGACCGCGTGCGCCACGCTGCGGTCGCGCACCGCTCGGCCGTTTACGTAGAGGTATTGCTGGTCGGCGCTGGCACGCGAGTAGGTGGGCTGCGCGATCCAGCCATGCAGGCGCAAGCCGGCGGCGGCGTGGTCGACGCGCAGGGCCTGCTGTGCGAAAGCCTCGCCGAGGGTCTCGGACAGCCGCGTTTGCGCGAAGTCGGCCTCCCCATCGAGCGCCTGCGAAGGCCGGTAGCGGCGCGCGGGCTTGCCGTTGTGCGACACCCGCAGCTCGACATCCGCGCGCGCCAGCGCCAGCGAGCGCAGCCATTCCTCCACGTGCCCGAACTCCGTGCGCTCGGTGCGCAGGAACTTGCGCCGCGCCGGCACGTTGTAGAACAGGTCGCGCACCTCCACCGTGGTGCCTGGCGGCAGGGCGGTGGGCTGCACCTCGCCGAGGCGGCCACCGTCCACCTGCAGGGTGGAGCCGTGCGCGTCGCCGGCACGGCGCGAGGCGATGCGGAAACGGCTGACCGAGGCGATCGAAGGCAGCGCCTCGCCGCGGAAGCCCAGCGTGGCCACCGTTTCCAGGTCGTCCAGCGAGGCGATCTTGCTGGTGGCATGGCGCGCCACCGCCAGCGGCAGCTCGGACGCGGCGATGCCGTCGCCGTCGTCGCGGATGCGGATCAGCCTCACCCCGCCCTCTTCCAGGTCGATGTCGATGCGGCGCGCGCCGGCATCCAGCGCGTTCTCCACCAGTTCCTTGACCACCGAGGCGGGACGCTCGACGACCTCGCCGGCGGCGATCTGGTTCACCAGGGTGTCGGGCAGTTGGCGGATGCTCAAGGCTGGCGGCACCGGCGCAAGGCACCGGCAGGCAGGGGATCAGCCGCGATGATAAGCGTTCAGGGGCCGCCGCCACCTGCCATCGACGTGCCCTCGCCCGCCGCAGCGGCACGCGCTGCGTACAGTGTCCCCGGCGGCGGCTGGCTGGTGAAGTAGGTATCGACGCCATCGAGCACGGCGCGTGCCACGGTGCGCTGGAATTCCGGGTCAATCAGCCGCTGCTCTTCGTCCGGATTGGACAGGAAGGCGGTTTCCACCAGCATTGACGGCATGTCCGAGGTGCGCAGTACGGCAAAGTTGGCGCGTTCGATGTGCGGCTTGTGGTTGTTGCCGATGCGCTTGAGGCCACCCAGGATGTGGTTGCCGGCGTCCTCGGAGGCCTTCATGTGGCCGCTCTGGGTGAGGTCGACCAGCACGCTGGCGAGGGTGTTGTCGGCTTGCGCCAGCCGGCCTCCGCCGATCAGGTCGGAGGCGTTCTCCTTGTCTGCCAGCCACCGCGCGCGTTGCGAAGAGGCGCCCTGGAGCGAGAGCACGTAAACCGAGGAGCCCTTGGCATTGCGGTTCTCGGCGGCGTCGGCGTGGATCGAGATGAACATGTCCGCGCCGGCCGCGCGCGCCAGCTGCGTGCGCCGGTGCAGGGGAATGAAGATGTCGCTGTCGCGGCTGAGGTGTGCCTTCAGGCCGGGGGTGGCGTCGACCTGGCGTGCGAGCTCGCGGGCGATCGCCAAGGTGATGTCCTTCTCGCGCTTGCCGGTCGGGCCGACAGCGCCGGGATCCTGACCGCCGTGGCCGGCGTCGATGGAGATCACCAGCGGGCGGGTGCCGGCACGCAGGTTGCGCGCGGTCCTGCCCTGCTGCGGCGGGATCGCGGCTTCAGGCGGCGCCTGCTCCGCGATGGCGGCGGAAGGGGTCGGCACCGACCGCAGCAACGACGGAGTGCGCGTAGGCTGCGATTGCGGCGGCGATGCCGGGTTCGTGGAAGACGGGTCTGAGGAAGGCGGCGTCGCGGCTGGCAGGGTGGCGATCAGGCGCGAGG
>JALZMP010000070.1 GCA_030858145.1 Pseudomonadota bacterium | reverse complement strand
GCGCAGGCCTATGGCCTGCTCGGCGCGCTCAAGCAGCAGGACGCGCTGCCCGAGGCGCGCTGGACCGAGTGCGAGACGCGCTGGGCCGCGGGCGGCCTGTGTGAAGCCAACGACGCCAACGTGCTGGCCGAGCGCTGGGAGTCGCTGCCCAAGCACCTCAAGGCCGAGCCCGCCATCGTCACCGCCTATGCCGACCGCGCCGCCGCGCTGCGCTGGGAGGACGCCGCCGCCAAGAGCATTGAGGACGCCCTCGACACCCGCTGGGACGAGGGCCTGGCCGCGCACTACGGCAGCCTGCCGATCGGCCGCGTCGAGCAGCGCCGTGCCGCCGCCGAGCGCTGGCTGAAAACCCACCCCGCCAGCCCCGCCCTGCTGCTGAGTCTGGCGCGCCTGGCCCGCCAGCAGGGCCACTGGTCGCAGGCCGAAGGCTACCTGCATCGCGCCCTGGCCCAGGGCGCCGGCGCCGAGGCTTGGGAGGAGTTCGGTGACGGCTACGCCGCCGCCGGGGACGACGCCCACGCCCGCCTGAGCTATGCCAATGCCCTGCGCGCGAGCCGCGGCGACGCCATTGAACCCCTTGCAGATCGCGACCTGCGCCAATCGATCCACGACCAGGCCGCGGTCGAGACCCGCGACGAGCACGGGGTGCCCCGATTGCGGGAGTAAGGCTCCCGGCGCCCAATGTCTCACCCCGGTCCCTCGCCGTAGCGAATGGACGCAGCGCCTGCCTCAGCGCTCCAGGATCGCCACCACCCCCATCCCGCCGGCGGTGCAGATCGACACCAGGCAGCGGCCGCCGTCGCGCTCGCGCAAGGCCTTGGCGGCTGCGGCGACGATCCGCGCGCCGGTGGCCGCGAATGGGTGCCCGGTGGCCAGCGAAGAGCCGTTCGGATTGATCTTCGCGGGCTCGATACGCCCCAGCGGCGCGTCGAGGCCAAGCCGCGTCCTGCAATAGTCCTCGCTCTCCCAGGCGCGCAGCGTGCACAGCACCTGGGCGGCGAAGGCCTCGTGGATCTCGTAGACGTCGAAGTCCTGCAGCGACAGGCCGTTGCGCGCCAGCAGCTGCGGCACCGCGACCGTCGGCGCCATCAGCAGGCCCTCGCCGTGGACGAAGTCGACCGCGGCGACCTGGGCGTCGCGCAGGTGGCACAGCACCTCGTGTCCGTGTTGCGCGGCCCAGTCGTCGGACGACAGCAGGCAGGCGGCGGCGCCGTCGGTCAGCGGGGTGGAATTGCCGGCGGTCAGGGTGCCCTGGCCGGAGGCCTTGTCGAACGCGGGCTTCAACGTCGCCAGCTTTTCCAGCGAGGTGTCCGGACGCAGCACGTTGTCGCGGGAGACGCCGCGGAAGCTGACCACCAGGTCGTCGAAGAAGCCGCGCTCGTAGGCGGCGGCGAGCTTGTGGTGGGAGCCCACCGCCCATTCGTCCTGCGAGTCGCGGGCGATGCTCCAGTGCCTGGCCATGGCTTCACAGTGCTCGCCCATCGACTTGCCCGTCCGCGGCTCGACGACGCCGGGGAAGTCGGGCCTGAGCTCGCGGAAGGAAAAGCCCTTGAAGGTGCGCAGCTTGTCGGCGGTACTCTTTGCCGCGGCCGCGGCGAGCAGCCGCCGGCGCAGCGACTTGCCGTAGACGATCGGCACGTCGGAGGTCGAATCGCTGCCGCCGCCGATGCCCGACTCGATCTGGCCGGTGGCGATCTTGTTGCCCACGGTGATGATGCCGTCGAGCGAGGTGCCGCAGGCGCGCTGCAGGGTGATGCCCGGCGTCAGCGGCGACAGGCCGGAGGACAACGCGGCCTCGCGGCCAAGGTTCCAGTCGCTGCTGTGCTTGATCACCGCGCCCATCGCGACCTCGCCCAGCTGCTGCCCGTGAAGGCCGAACTTCTCGACCAGAGCGCCCAGTGTGCGCACCGACATGCCGAGGTTGCCGACGTCGGCGTAGGCGGTGTTCTGGCGGCAGAAGGGAATGCGGACGCCGCCGAGGACGGCGACGGGACGGCCAAGCAGCATCGGGACACCTCGCGCGGGCCCGCCGTGCGCGGCGGGCATAATGCGGCAGTCTAGCGCCGCCGATGCCCACGGCAAATGATGACCACCGACACATTTACATCGCCTGCGACGCGCGTGCACGGTGCGCTCGCGATGGAGTTGAGTCCGGGCAGCCAGCCCCTGCGCGACGCACTGCCGCAGGAGCGCGCCGGCGAAGTCGCCGCCCTGCTCGCACGTGACCTCGCCGGCCAGCACCACGCCGTCGCCCGGCTGCAGCTGGCGACGGTAATGGCGCATTACGACCCGGTGGAACTGCTGCGCCCGGGCTGGCCGCTGCATGCCGGGTTGCAGCAACTGGGCGCACGCGCGCCCGCGTCGGACGGCGCACGAGGTGCAGACGGCGGCCGCATCGTCGCCTTCGGTGCCCACGACGGACACCTGCCCGACGTGCTGGCGCCGTCGCCGGAGTTCCGCGGCGGGCTGTTGCGGCTACTGCCTTTCGTGTTGTCCGGCGAACCCGCGACCGTGACCGCAGTGGCCGAGGCCTTCGAGGCCGGGCTGATGGAACGCGGCATGGCCGCGGCCGACACCGCGCTGACGCTGCAGGAGGCGTTTGGCCTGCGGATCGAACACGCGCGCTACCTCACCGGACACGACTTGCTGGCGATGACCGCGCTGCAGTACGAGCACGCCGGGCTGGCGTCGCTGTGGCCGCTGCTGGAAACCGCCCTGCTCGCGCCCGACGGCGAAGCATGGCTCGATGCGCCGCCGGAACCGCTGCTGCATTACGCCGGCGGCGAAGTGCGGATCGCCTTGTTCTCCACCGATGGCTGGCGCCGGCGCTTCGCCGCGGGCGACGACGACGCGGTGCGGCTGGCGCGCGCGCATGCCCGTTTCGAGGCCCGGCAGCGGCAATTGGCCAGCGTGTTGCAGGCGCACGGGATCGCGGTCACGTTCGCGTACTGCCACGGCGGCGAGGCGGAATTCCAGGGAAGTTCTGACAAAGTCCATCCATGGACTTGATCCCCCGCTACCACTCGCTCTCGTAGAGGCGGTAGCCGGCGTTACGCATGCCCAGCGCGGTGTAGGTGCGCTGCGCAGCGCTGTTGTCGCGTTCGACGTACAGGCGCAGGCCGATGACGCCGGGCGCGTCGCGGGCCAAGGCTTCGACATGGCGGTACAGCGCCGCGAACACGCCCTGGCGCCGATGCGCCGGTGCCACGTAGACGCTCTGGATCCACCACCAGGCGCCGTTGCGCCAGTCGCTCCATTCCTGGGTGAGCATCAGCGTGCCGACACGCGCGCCGTTGCCGTCGGCGACGAAGTAACGCGCCCTGGCCGGATCGTCCAGGCCGGCCGCAATGCCGGCGCGCACGGTGTCGGGGTCCAGCCGCTTGTGCTCGGTCTCCCAGGCCATGGCGATGGCGCCTTCCGCCAGCCAGTCAAGATCGTCCCGGCGTGCCTCACGGACCGGCGGCGCCGCGGTGGCCGGCGTGGTCGCGCTCATCGCGTCGTGGCGGGTGCGGCGGCGAGGCTCAGGCGGCGTCCTCGATGATGCCGCAGGCCAGGCGGGCGCCGGCGTCACCGGTCGGCTGCGTGGTGTAGTCGTCGGCGCCGGCGTGCACGATCACCGCCTTGCCGACGATGTCGCTGGGCGCGCCGTCACCGAGGGTCGCGCCCGCCAGCCGGTTGTCGACCCGCGCCACGCCCTGCGCATCGGCGGCGAGGTTGTCGCTGTCGCCGACATGGTGCGGCGCAGCGCCGACCCGACCGTGGTCGGCGTCGTGCGGGTTGAAATGGTCGCCCGCGCTGCTGGCGTCGGGCGCGCTGCAGTCTCCGGTCGCATGGACGTGGAAGCCGTGCCGGCTGTCGGGCGCCAGCCCACTGATCTGTCCGCTGATATGCAC
>JALZMP010000039.1 GCA_030858145.1 Pseudomonadota bacterium | reverse complement strand
CGCTCTGGCTGCGCGCGGACCCGGCCTGCCTGCGGGCGGACATCAATGGCGCGCGCCTGATCGCACATGGCGCCTCGCTCGGGGTGTGCGAGGCCGATGCCGCGGCGCTGTTGCCTGCGCTGAAACCGCTGTTCGGTGACGCCGGCATGGCGCTCGACGCCCCCGCACCGGATCGCTGGTACCTGCGGCTGCACGGCGGCAGCCGCCTGCCGCATTTTTCCGACCCCGGCGAGGCCTTGGGCGCTGACCTGTTCGAACATGGGGCCGAAGGCGACCAGGCGCGGCGCTGGCGCACCCTGTCGGGCGAAGCGCAGATCCTGCTGCACAACCATCCCTGGAACGCGCAGCGGGTGGCCTCGGGGCGATTGCCGATCAACGCGCTGTGGTTCTGGGGTGGCGGCGGATTACCCGTGGCACGCGCGGCGCGATCCACTGTATCGCTGCGGGTGTTTGCCGACGATCCCACCGTGCGCGCGCTTGCGGGCGACGCCATTGCGCCGCTGCCGTCGCGCTTCCAGGAGATCGACGGCGATGCCCTCTACGACCTGGCCGCGCTTCGTGACCTCGCGGCGCTCGATCGCGACTGGCTGCAACCGGCCCTGCAGACCCTGCATGCCCGCCGCATCGACCGCCTGTTGCTCGACACCGCGGACGGCGCGAGCCGTGTGCTGCGCCGCGGCCAGCGCTGGCGCTTGTGGCGGCGTCCGCTGCAGGGTTTCGCAACATGAGCCATGCGCCGAGGATCGTGCAGCGTCCGCGCAGCGTGGTCAGCGGTGACTGGCCAGAGGAGATCCTGCCGCTGCTGCGCCGGCTGTACACCGCACGCGGCGCGCTCGATGCACGCAGTGCCCGGCCGCGGCTGGCCGACCTGCCGCCGCCCGATGCGCTGACCGGCATCGACGCGGCCACTGCGCTGCTGGCCGAGGCCATCGCCGGCGACCGCCACATCCTCGTCGTCGGCGATTTCGACTGCGATGGCGCCACCGCGGTCGCGGTCGCGGTGCGCGGATTGCGGATGCTCGGCGCGGGCCGGGTGTCGTTCGCGGTCCCGGACCGGATCCGACATGGCTATGGGCTGTCGGTCGGGCTGGTCGCGGACCTCGCTGCGCGTGACTTCGCCGACCTCGGCGCACCGCAGCTGCTGGTGACGGTGGATCATGGCATCGCCTGCCACGCCGGCATCGCCGCAGCGCGGGGGCTGGGATGGCAGGTCCTGGTCACCGACCACCACCTGCCCGGCGCGTCACTGCCGGATGCCGACGCCATCGTCAATCCCAACCAGCCCGGCGACGGCTTCGCCGGCAAGGCGCTGGCCGGGGTCGGGGTGGCCTTCTACGTCCTGCTGGCGCTGCGTGCCCGCTTGCGCGCGGCTGGCGCCTTTGGCGACGCCGTGCCCGACCTCTCGCTCCTGCTTGACCTGGTGGCGGTTGGAACGGTCGCCGACCTAGTGCCACTGGACCCGCTCAACCGCACCCTGGTGGCAGCGGGGCTGCGCCGCCTGCGCGCGGGCGAGGGCGTGCCTGGATTGCGCGCGCTGGCTGCTGTCGCAGGTCGCGACGAGTCGCGGCTCGGCGCGACCGACATCGGCTACACAATCGCACCGCGGATCAACGCCGCCGGCCGGCTCGAGGACATGGCACTCGGGATTGAGTGCCTGCTCTGCGACGACCCGGCGCGGGCGCGCGAACTGGCCGCGGTATTGGACGGGATCAACGCCGAACGCCGCAGCCTGCAGCAGACGATGGTCGAGGAGGCGGAGCGGCTGGTGGCGCTGCGCCGCGAGGCGCTGGCAGGGGATGTGCCGGCCGCACTGTGCCTGTTCGATCCGGCGTGGCATCCCGGCGTCATCGGCCTGGTGGCCTCGAAGCTCAAGGAAGCCCTGCACCGGCCGGTGGTGGCGTTCGCGCCGGCAGGGGAGGGCGATGAAGAGCTGCGCGGCTCCGCGCGATCGATCCCCGGGTTCCATATCCGCGATGCCCTGGCTGCGGTTGACGCGGCCGCGCCCGGACTGATCGTCCGCTTCGGCGGCCATGCGATGGCGGCCGGGTTGACACTGCCTCGCGCCGCGCTGCCGGCATTCGAGAGCGCGTTCCGTGCCCATGCCGAAACCATGCTCGATGCCGCCACCTTGCGCGCGGAGCTAATTAGCGACGGCGAACTTCTCGATGCCGAGTTCGACCATGACCATGCCGAGGCGCTGCGAAAGGCCGGTCCCTGGGGCCAGGGCTTCCCGGAGCCGCTGTTCGACGGCGTGTTCGAGGTGGCCGGCTGGAAGATCGTGGGCAAACGGCACCTGAAGCTGTCATTGCGCCGCCAGGACAGGAATGAACCGCTGAGTGCCATCCACTTCGGCGGATGGGATGGCGAGCCGCCGCCCGCTTGGATTCGCGTCGCCTATCGCCTGCAGCCAGACGACTACCGCGGCGGCCGGGCCGTGCAACTGGTGGTCGTGCACTGCGAACCGGCCTGAACGCAAGCGATTGCGAGCCGGATTGCGGCAGGGGAGCCTGAGCGGTGGGGCAACACGGGACCGTCGGCGGCATGGATGCCGCCGATGAGCCTACAGGGATGTATTTACGGCGTGTCCCGTGTTGCCCCACCGCTCAGCCCCCCGCGCCAACGTTCCCAAAACCGCCCTGCGGGCCCGCGCTCGCAATGCTCCATCGTTGCCATCGCACCGTTTGCCCCGTGCCCGGATGGAACCGGTGAATCGGCGCGACTGTTAGAATGCCGGCCGCATTCCTCACCACAGCCACCACCATGATCGAACTCAACCCCGTCCGCCAGCGCATCGCCGACCTGAGCGGCCGGCTGCATGCGCTCAGGGGGTTTCTTTGACTACGACGCCAGGCGCGAGCGGCTGGAGGAGGTCGAGCGCGAGCTCGGCAGTCCCCATGTCTGGAACGACCCGGACCGCGCACAGACCCTCGGGCGGGAGCGATCGCTGCTCGACAAGACTGTCAACGGCATCCGCGAGCTGAGCGACGGGCTGGCCGGCGCCGCCGAACTGCTGGATCTGGCCGAAGCCGAGGACGACGAGGACACCGCGCAGGCAGTGGTCGCGGATGTTGCGCAGTACGTGCAGCGCATCGACAAGCTCGAATTCCAGCGCATGTTCTCGGGGGACATGGATTCGGCCAACGCCTTCGTCGATATCCAGGCCGGCGCCGGTGGCACCGAGGCCCAGGACTGGGCCGAGATGCTGCTGCGCATGTACTTGCGCTGGGCCGAGGGACGCGGCTGGAAGACCGAGCTGATGGAGGTCAGCGGTGGCGAAGGCGCGGGCATCAAATCGGCGAGCTTCCGGGTCGATGGCGAGTACGCCTACGGTTGGCTGAAGACCGAGATCGGCGTGCACCGGCTGGTGCGCAAGTCGCCGTTCGACTCCGACAACCGCCGCCATACGAGCTTCACCTCGGTGTTCGTGTCCCCGGAGGTCGACGATTCGATCGAGATCGACATCAATCCCGCCGACCTGCGCACCGATGTCTATCGCTCCTCGGGCGCCGGTGGCCAGCACGTCAACAAGACCGAGTCGGCTGTGCGCATCACCCATGTCCCGACCAATACCGTGGTCGCCTGCCAGAGCGGCCGCAGTCAGCACGCCAACCGCGACACCGCGATGAAGATGCTGGCGGCCAAGCTCTACGAGCTCGAAGTGCAGAAGCGCAACGTTGAACGCGACGCCCTGGAGGCGACCAAGTCGGACATCGGTTGGGGGAGCCAGATCCGCAACTACGTGCTCGACCAGAGCCGGATCAAGGACCTGCGCACTGGTGTCGAGCGCACCGACACCCAGAAGGTGCTCGACGGCGACCTCGACGAATTCGTCGAGGCGAGCCTGAAGTCTGGACTGGCGGCGGGTTCCAAACGCAGCGACGCGGTGTAATCCTGTCGTTTCCGTGCCTGCAGGCGGGCTTCAGCGCCGGCCCCAGGCTCCACCTTTCCATGCCGATCCGGGCGATGTCATGACCGATGAGCGCTTGCCACACGACGAAAACGCACTGATCGCCGAGCGGCGCAGCAAGCTGGCAGCACTGCGGGCCCGGGGCGTGGCCTTTCCCAACGATTTCCGCCGCGACCACTACGCCGGCGACCTGCAGGCCGAGTACGCGGATGCCGCGCGCTGGAGCGGCGACGCGCTGGAGGCCGAACCCGGGCGCGTGGCCTTGGCCGGACGCCTGATGGCCAAGCGGGTGATGGGCAAGGCTGCCTTCGCGCAACTACAGGACATGTCCGGGGGTATCCAACTGTTCCTGCAGGCGACGACCCTCGGCGACCGCTACGAGGCCTTCAAGGGCTGGGATGTCGGCGACATCATCGGCGCCGAAGGCAGCCTGATGCGCACCCGGACCGGCGAACTCTCGGTCAAGGTCGATACCTTGCGCCTGCTGACAAAGTCGCTGCGCCCGCTGCCCGACAAGTGGCATGGCCTGGCCGACGTCGAACAGCGCTACCGCCAGCGCCATGTCGACCTGATCGTGACCCCGGAGGCGCGCGAGGTCTTCCTCAAGCGCTCGCAGGTGATCGCCGCGATCCGGCGCTGGCTGGATGCGCGGCGCTTCCTCGAGGTCGAGACACCGATGATGCATTACATCGCCGGTGGCGCTGCCGCACGACCGTTCACCACCCACCACAACGCACTCGGCCTAGACCTCTATCTGCGGGTCGCGCCAGAGCTGTATCTCAAGCGCCTGGTGGTCGGTGGGTTCGAGCGCGTCTACGAGATCAATCGCAACTTCCGCAACGAGGGGGTCAGCACGCGCCACAATCCCGAGTTCACCATGCTCGAACTTTACGAGGCCTACGCCAGCTACGACGAGGTGATGGATCTGACCGAGGCGATGATCCGCGAGATCGCGCAGGAGACCCTGGGCACCACCGCGCTGCAGTGGGAAGGTCGCGCCATCGACCTCGGTCCCGGGTTCCGGCGCTGGAAGCTGGAGGAGGCGGTGCGCGAGTGCAACCCACGGATCAGTGCCGCCGACTGCCGCAGCCGGGACGCGCTGGCGCGGCACTGCGAGGCACTGCGGATCGCGGTCAAGCCCGCGCATGGCTGGGGCAAGCTGCTGCTGGAGATCTTCGAGAAGACCGTGGAGCCCGACCTTTTCCAGCCCACCTTCATCACCCACTACCCGGTCGAGGTGTCGCCGCTGGCGCGCGAGTCGGACAGCGAGCCGGGCATCACCGATCGCTTCGAGCTGTTCGTCGGCGGCAAGGAACTGGCCAACGGCTTCTCCGAGCTCAACGACCCCGAGGACCAGGCCGCTCGCTTCCATGCGCAAGTCGAGGCCGGGGCCGGCGGCGACCACGAGGCGATGCAGTTCGATGCCGACTACGTCCGCGCGCTCGAAGTCGGCCTGCCACCGACCGGGGGCCTGGGCGTCGGCATCGACCGTTTGGTGATGCTGTTCACGGATTCGGCCTCGATCCGCGATGTGCTGCTGTTTCCCTACATGCGCCCTGAGTCCGGTACATGGCGCGATCCATGACCGCTGCGCGATGACCGAACAGGTCAGGAAGTGACCGGCCCACCTGGTGCTTTCCGTGGAATACTGGAATAGGCCGCCCCGTCGCAGCCCCAAGGCAGGCACAGGACTTGCTTGCGACTACGACGGCACCCGGCGAGACTGTCGGGACCCACCCCCGGGGGAAGACGCTCCAAAGGAGCGCTAGACCAGTGAACATCGTCATCGTCGACGACCAGACCTCCGCTCGCACCATGTTGCGGCACATCCTCGAGGACATCAGTCCGGAACTCGAGGTGCTCGACTTCGGCGACCCCCAGGAAGCGCTGCGCTGGTGTGAGAACAACCGCCCCGACCTGGTGTTGCTCGACTACCGCATGCCGGTGATCGACGGACTGGAGTTCGCGCGCCGCTTCCGCCGGCCGTTGTTGCATCGCGACGTACCGATCGTACTGGTGACCGTGGTCGGCGACGAGCCGGTCAGACAGGCCGCGCTTGATGCCGGCGTCATCGACTTCCTGGTCAAGCCGGTGCGACCACGCGAGTTGCGCGCGCGCTGCCGCAATCTGCTGCAGCTGCGCCAGCAATCGGAATCGGTGAAGCAGCGAGCGCTGTCGCTGGAGCAGCGGCTGCTGTCGAGCATGCACGAGGTCGAGGAGCGCGAGCGCGAAACCCTGACCCGCCTGGCGCGTGCCATCGCCTACCGCGACGCCGGCACCAGCGCCAACCTCGCGCGGCTGGCGCAGATCGCCGGCATGATCGCCGAGGACCTGGGGATGTTCGAGGACGAGGTGCGGATGATCGAGCTTGCCGCTCCGCTGCACGACATCGGCAAGATCGCGATCCCCGACGCCATACTGATGAAACCCGGTCCGCTGGATGACGACGAGACCGCGGTCATGCGCACGCATCCGCGGATCGGATACGAGCTGCTCAGCGACAGCCAGAACCGCTTCATCCAGATCGGGTCGATCATCGCGTTGCGCCACCAGGAGCGCTTTGATGGCAGCGGTTACCCAGACGGCCTGGTCGGCGAGCAGATCCCGATCGAGGCCCGGATCGTCGCCGTCGCCGACGTGTTCGATGCGTTGATCTCGCGCCGTCCCTACAAGCATGCATGGTCCATCGACGAGGCCCTGGCCTATATCGAACAGCACAGCGGGAAACTGTTCGACCCGAGATGTGTTGACGTGTTGCTTCGCAACCGTGAGCGGCTGGACGGGATCTGCGAGCGGCATGCGCTATCGAATTCAGCATCGCACCCTGTCTGAGCAGCGCGCAGATGATCTCCGCATTCCACTGGATCAAGCAGCGTCTGTCCGATCGACCGGACAGCGAGCACGGGCAGGCGCTGGTGCGGGTCGCCATGCTGTGCGTGATCTTTCTGTACCTTGCTTTCGTGGTGGAGGGCAGGCAAGAGGTTGCCGTCGCGCTCGACCTCGCATACGGGTTTCTGGTCATCGAGTTCGCGGTTGGTTTGCTGATTCTTGCCTGGTTGCTGTGGAAGCCGGCAGTTTCCTATCCACGACGCATTCTCGGGATGGTCGCTGATTACAGCTTGATGGGCGTCGGGCTGTTCCTGCTCGGTGAACTACTCGCCTGGCTGTACGTCGTGATCATGTGGGTCACGGTCGGCAACGGCCTGCGCTACGGTCCGCGCTTCCTGTACGCTGCCATCGGTTTCGCGCTGGTGACATTCGGCGCGGCGATGCTGACCACTCCTTACTGGCAGTCCAATTCCTGGTTGAGTTGGGGCCTGTTGGCAGGATTGGTGGCAGTCCCGCTCTACCTAAGCTCGCTGCTCCGCGCGCTGGTCCATGCGACGGAAGCCGCCAAGGCTGCCAGCCAGGCCAAGAGCCGCTTCCTGGCAAACATGAGCCATGAATTGCGCACGCCGCTCAACGGCATCATCGGAATGTCGGAATTGCTGGTATCGACGCCGCTGACTGCCGAGCAGCGTGACAGTGCGCAGGTGATCCAGACTTCAGCGCTCGCATTGCAACTGCTCGTTGACGACGTACTCGATATCTCCAAGATCGAGGCCGGGAAGTTCACTCGCAATGATGTCGATTTTTCCATGCGCGAACTCGTGCACAGCATCCACGTGATGCTGTCGCCAAGTGCGCAGAAGAAAGGAATCGCATTCGCATGCAATATCGACAAAGCCATTCCCCGGCAAGTGCACGGCGACAGCAATCACTTGCGACAGGTTCTGGTCAATCTTCTTTCGAATGCCATCAAGTTCACGGATAGCGGACGCGTCAGTCTGGATCTCGTGCTCTTGTCTGAAAGCAACCGGGGCATGGATCTGCGCTTCTCCGTGAGGGATACCGGCATCGGCATCCCGGAAGCTGCACTGGGCGGCATTTTCAATGCTTTCGAGCAAGTCGAATCCGGACTTGGCAGGCGCTTTGGAGGTACCGGACTCGGGACAACCATTGCGAAAGCGCTCACTGAATCGATGGACGGCAAAATCGGTGTCGAAAGCCTAGTCGGTTCCGGTTCGCATTTTTGGCTCGATATCCCGTTCAAGGCTGCACACGAGCAATCGACTGCCAGCGAGAACGACAGCAATATCATCTCGTTCGATGATCCTTTCGTACGCCATCGTGCGCGCGTGCGTCCCATGCGGATACTGGTGGCCGACGATCAAGCCGCCAACCTGATGGTCATGCGCCGCCTGCTGGAAAAATCAGGGCACCGACCGCACATCGTCGATGACGGCGAGGATGTGCTTTCGGCAATTGAGTCCCAGTCATTCGATGCCGTCATCATCGACCTCCACATGCCGGGTGCCAGCGGATTGGAGGTCATGAAGCAGGCTCGCTTCATGGAGGCGGGGCGCAAGCGCACGCCATTCATCGTGATGACAGCGGACGCAACTGCGGAGGCACAATTAGAATGCGAGCGGGCGGGTGCTTACGCGTTCATGACCAAGCCGGTCATGATTGGCCGCTTGCTGGAGAAGCTTGCCGAGATCGCCGAGGGCGTTGCGCAGGATGTCACGACGGCGCCTGCTTCGAGATTTCCTGCCGATGACAGGAGCATCATTTCGCAGCACATCCTGCAGGAGCTTCGGGAGATGGGTCTTGGCGAGGAATTCGTACAGCGATTCCTGAGCGAATGTGCACGCGATTCAAGAAAGTGCGTCGCCGACCTGGAAGCCAGCGGAGCCGCAGGCCAATGGGATGTCTTCCGCGACGCATGCCACGCGCTGAAGGGTGCCGCCGGCAACATGGGTGCAATTCGTCTGGCCAGCAACGCCTCGGAGGGAATGAAAATGGCGTCGGATCAGTTATTCAGGGAATGGACGGGCATGACCCGGACCTTGCGCCAGCAACTGGAGCAAGCGCTGTGTGCACTGCGTGAGCGCGGTGACCTAGCCAATGATGGCGCAGAGTCCGACAAGCGTTGATCGATCGATTTTTTCAGGATCGCGCGTGGACGCCCGACTCCATGTCGTTATCGGGTCGACGCTGCTGGGCGCGCACCAACCGTTCCATTGTGCGCAGCTGCTTGTCTCCGAGTTGCATTGCGGTGTCGACCCAGATCTCTGTGATCCGCATCAATTCGTCGTGGCTGATTGGGTTGACTGCATCTCGCACCCGGTGCAGTGCCAGCCGAGCGGCAGAAATGCGGCGGTTCTGGCGGATCAATTCATGCACTGCCCGTACGCCTTCACCCTTGGGCACCAGAACATCCACCAGGCCCATCCTGTGCAGTTCATCGCTGCTGTACATCACGCCATTGAGCATCATCTGCTCGGCGACCTTCGGGCTCACCCGCTGCGAAAGCAGGGAGTAGGCTCCCATGCCGGGAAACAGCCCGAACAACACTTCCGGGAAGCCCATTTGAACACCGCTTTCAGCGACGATGGTCTGGCAGGCCAGCGCGAGCTCAAAGCCACCACCGAGCGCATCTCCCTCGACGAGGGCAATCGTATGGGCATTAGGATGCAGGCGTGTGTGCAACAGGTGGATACTGTCCACGCATTCACTCGCATAACGCATCAGCCCATCGCGATCACGCCCGCGGATCAGGGCAGCAAATAACTCAAGGTCGCCGCCCAGGTTGAATACGTGCGTATCCGAGCCCAAGACGATATGAGACAAGTGAGAAGCTGATTCGGCGCTCTTGCCGGCAATGCCGTCGATGGTCTCTTGCGCAAACAGCCTCAGCTCGCGCAGCAACCGGGGCGAAAAGCAGGCGCGATAGGTCGGATTCGAAAACGCCTGCTGGCTGTGCATGAAGCACCAATGGGAATCATTGGAGGGATCATGCTCGATCCGAATGGTCGCCAAGGCTGTTGCCGCACCGCGGTGCAGTAGTTCGACATTGTTCATGTTCGTTTCCCTGAATACGGGTTGCCAGCCGTCCGGGCGTCCGGCTCACGTGCCGTGTGCGGTCAATTCGTTGCCCGATGGGCCCTGTATGCGCCCAAATTGCCCATGCGGCAAGCAGTTTCAGGCCCGATACAGCCTATAAATACCGAGTTCACATCTAAATCGCGAGCTGCTTCACGCTTTCTGAGGCTCGTCTCGCAGCTCGCGTCGCAGGATCTTGCCCACGTTCGTTTTGGGCAATTCGTCACGGAATTCGACGAGCCGGGGTTGTTTGTAACCAGTCAGATTCTCGCGGGCGTGGGCCTTGACCTGGTCGGCGGTGAGGGCTGGGTCCTTCTTCACGATGACCACCTTGACCGCCTCGCCGGCCTTGTCGTCGGGCACGCCAACCGCAGCGACCTCGAGCACGCCGGGCATCATCGCGATCACGTCCTCAACCTCATTGGGATACACGTTGAACCCGGAAACCAGGATCATGTCCTTCTTGCGGTCGACGATGTAGAAGAAGCCCTCGGCATCCATCCTCGCCATGTCGCCGGTGTGCAGCCAGCCGTCGGCATCGATCGCGGCCGCGGTGTCCTCCGGGCGGTTCCAGTAACCCTTCATCACCTGCGGGCCGCGGATGCACAGCTCGCCAATCTCCTCGACAGGCAGCATGTGGCCTTCCTCATCCTTGATGCAGGCATCCGTGGACGGGACGGGCAGGCCGATGGCGCCGTTGTATTCGGCGAGGTCCATGGGATTGATGCAGGCCGCGGGCGAGGTCTCGGTGAGTCCGTAGGCTTCGACCAGGGTCACCCCTGTGACCTGCTTCCAGCGCTCGGCCACCGCGCGCTGCACTGCCATGCCGCCGCCCAGCGTCAGTCGCAGCGGTGAAAAATCGATCTGGTCGAAACCGGGGGTGTTGAGCAGGCCATTGAACAGGGTGTTGACGCCGGTGATGGCGGTGAACGGTTCGCGCTTGAGTTCCTTGACGAAGCCGGGCATGTCGCGCGGGTTGGTGATCAGGATGTTCTTGCCGCCCAGCTTCATGAACACCAGGCCGTTCGCCGTCAATGCGAAGATGTGGTACAGCGGCAGTGCGGTGATGATGGTTTCCTCGCCGGCCCTGGCCACGGTGCCGATCCAGGCCGCGGACTGCTGCATGTTGGCGACCAGGTTGCGATGGGTGAGCATGGCGCCCTTGGCCACGCCGGTGGTACCGCCGGTGTACTGCAGGAAGGCGATGTCCTCGTGGCCGATGCTGATGTCGGGCAGCGTGTGCTTCTCCCCGGCCGAGAGCGCATCGCGGAACCGGATCGCGCCCGGGATGTCGTAGTCGGGCACCATCTTCTTGATGTGCCGGAGCGCGAAATTGACGATCGGTCCCTTGGGGAAGCCGAGCATGTCGCCAAGGCCAGTGGTGATGACCTGCTTCACCTGGGTGTCGGGGAGCACCTTCTGCACGACGTCGCCGAAATTGTCGAGCACCAGCACCACGCTGGTGCCAGAATCCACCAGCTGGTGCTTGAGTTCGCGTGCCGTGTACATCGGGTTAGTGTTCACCACCGTGAGCCCGGCGCGCAGGATGCCGAAGGTGGCGATCGGATGCTGCAGGCAATTGGGCAGCATGATTGCCACCCGGTCACCCCTCTTGAGCTTGAGCTCGCCGAGCAGGTAGGCGGCGAAGCGGGAGCTGAGTGCGTCCAACTCGGCGAAGGTGATCTCCTTGCCCATGTTCGAGAAAGCGGGGCGCTCGCTGTACTGGCGGATCGCACCTTCGAGCACGGCCGGGATCGACGGGAACTCATCGACGTCGATCTGCGCGGGGACGCTCGCGGGATAGTGGGCCAGCCAGGGGCGCTCTAGGGTCACCGCGGTCTCTCCTTGAGATGGCCGGCCCGGGTGCGTCGCGCATGGGCCGTGCGCAGTCGTATGGATTGGAGCATAGGCTCCAGAGGGTGGCAAGGCAGCATCCGATGCGTGTGGCGGGTGACGCACGCCTCAAGCCGAGATAGGGTGGCGCAGCGGGAACCGAGGAAGAATCGCATGACGAGGCCTTGCATCGCATCCATCGGACGTGCGGGTGCGCACTGGATCTGCTTGCAGGCAATCTGCATGGCCTTGCTGCTGGCGGCGTGCGCCAGGACGCCGCCGGAGCAGGCGCTGCGCGACGCGGTGGCCGCCCTGCAGACGGCGATCGAGTCCCGCGACGCTGCGGCGGTGCAGGACTCGCTTGCCGACGATTTCATTGGTCCGGATGGGCTGGATCGTGCAGGCGCGCGGCGGATGGCAGCGTTGTATCTCATGCGTCATGACCGGGTCGGCGTGACCCCGGGGCCGCTGGACATCGCGCTGCAGGACACGCACGCGCGGGTCCGCTTTACCGCGGTCCTGACTGGCGGGACAGATCGATTGCTGCCCCAAGCAGGCGACGTCTACAAGGTCGAGACCGGCTGGCGGATGGAGGGAGGCCGCTGGCGGATGACCAGTGCCACGTGGACCGCATCGCGCTGAGGGGTCGTCCGCTGACTCCTATGCCGCCTGCTTCGCCGCCAGTTGCCGCAGCACGTAATGCAGGATGCCGCCGTGGCGAAAGTATTCCGTCTCCTTCGGGGTCAGCAGCAACACCTTGGCGTCGAACGCGATGGTGTCGCCATCGGCCTTGTGCGCGACAACGCGGGCGGACCTGGCCTTTCCGTCGTCAAGCCCGGTGATGTCGAACGTCTCCGAACCGTCGAGCCCCAGGCTTGTCGCGCTGACGCCGTCACTGAACTGCAGCGGCAGCACGCCCATACCAACCAGGTTGGAGCGATGGATGCGCTCGTAGCTCTCGGCAATCACCGCCTTGACCCCGAGCAGGAGCACGCCCTTCGCCGCCCAGTCGCGCGAGGAGCCGGTGCCGTATTCCTTGCCGGCCAGCACCACCAGCGGCGTGCCGTCGGTCTTGTAGTGCATGGCGGCGTCGTAGATCGCCATCCGCTCGCCGTCCTGCGTGCCCTTGGCGTCCTTGCTGAAGTAGAGGGTGTTGCCGCCTTCCTCGCCGCCGAGCATGCGGTTGCGGATGCGGATGTTGGCGAAGGTCCCGCGCACCATCACGTCGTCGCTGCCGCGCCGCGAGCCGTAGCTGTTGAAGTCGGCCGGCTGCACGCCGCGCGCCTGCAGGAAGCGCCCGGCAGGCGAGTCCTTCTTGATGTTTCCCGCAGGCGAGATGTGGTCAGTGGTGATGGAGTCGCCGAACAGGCCCAGGACGCGCGCGCCGCGGATGTCGGCGACGCTGCGAACCTCCATGCTCATGCCGTCGAAGTACGGCGGATTCTTGATGTAGGTCGAGGCCTCGTCCCAGCGGTAGAGCTCGCCATCGGGCGACTCGATCCGGTTCCAGCGGCTGTCGCCTTCGAACACGTCGGCATAGTTCCTGGTGAACATCTCCGGACCGACGGTGGCGGTGATCAGGTCGGCGATCTCCTGGCTGCTTGGCCAGATGTCGCGCAGGTAGACATCGTTGCCGTCAGCGTCGTGGCCGAGCGGCTCGGTGGTCAGGTCGATATCGATGGTGCCGGCCAATGCATAGGCGACCACCAGCGGCGGTGAGGCCAGGTAGTTCATCTGCACCTCGGCGTGGATCCGGCCCTCGAAGTTGCGGTTGCCCGAGAGCACGGCGGCCACGGCAAGCGCGTTCTCGGCGATGCCCTTCGACACCGCGTCCGGCAGCGGTCCGGAATTGCCGATGCAGGTGGTGCAGCCATAGCCGACCAGGTAGAAACCGGTCTTTTCCAGATCCTCCAGCAGGCCTGCCTTCTTCAGGTAATCGGTGACCACCAGCGAGCCCGGGGCCAGCGATGTCTTTACCCAGGGCTTCGCCTTCAGCCCTTTGGCCAGGGCATTGCGCGCCACCAGTCCCGCGCCGAGCATGACCGCCGGGTTGGAAGTGTTGGTGCAGGAGGTGATGGCGGCGATGACCACCGAGCCGTCGGTCAGGTCGGCGTCCTGGTCGTGGATGCGGATCTTCGACACCGGCTTGGCGGCGAGGCGCTCGGCCTGTTTCTGGTCGCCGCCTTCGGCGTCCATGTCGTGCTTCTCTTCGAACGTGTTATTGCCGCGATACTCGGTCATCCCGACCACCTCGGCGCGGAAGTTGCGCTTCATCTCGCTCAGGAGCACCCGGTCCTGCGGACGCTTGGGACCGGCCAGTGACGGCTGCACCGTGCCCATGTCCAGTTCGAGCGTAGCGGAGTATTCGGCCTGCGCGGAATCGGCCGCATGCCACAGCCCCTGGGCGTTGGCGTAGGCCTCGACCAGGGCGATCTGGGCCTCGTCGCGGCCGGACAGGCGCAGGTATTTCAGCGACTCGGCGTCCACCGGGAAGATGCCGCAGGTGGCGCCGTATTCCGGCGCCATGTTGGCGATGGTGGCACGGTCGGCCAGCGGCAGATGCTGCAGGCCGTCGCCGTAGAACTCCACGAACTTGCCGACCACGCCGTGGGTGCGCAACATCTGGGTGACGGTCAGCACCAGGTCGGTGCCGGTGGCGCCTTCGGGCAGCCTCCCGCTGAGCTTGAAGCCGACCACCTGCGGGATCAGCATTGACGACGGCTGCCCGAGCATCGCCGCCTCGGCCTCGATCCCGCCCACGCCCCAGCCGAGCACCCCCAGGCCGTTGATCATGGTGGTGTGGCTATCGGTGCCGAACACGGTGTCCGGGAACGCCAGCAGGATGTTGACCCCGTTCTCATCACGCACCACCCGCTCAACGACCACGCGGGCGAGGTGCTCGAGGTTGACCTGGTGGACGATGCCGGTGCTGGGGGGCACCACCTTGAAGTCCTGGAACGCCTTCTGGCCCCAGCGCAGGAAACTGTAGCGCTCCTTGTTGCGGTCGAACTCGATCTTCGCATTGAGGTCCAGCGCCTCCGGCCGGCCGTAGGCATCGACCTGGACCGAGTGGTCTATCACCAGCTCGGACGGGATCTGCGGGTTGATCTGGCTGGCCTTCCCGCCGAGCTTGGCCACCGCGTCGCGCATTGCCGCCAGGTCGACGATGCAGGGCACGCCGGTGAAGTCCTGCAGCAGCACGCGCGCGGGCATGAACGCGATCTCGGTGTCCGGCTCGGCCTTCGGGTCCCACTGCGCCACCGCCTCGATGTGGTCCTTGCCAACCGTGACCCCGCCATCCTCGTGCCGGAGCAGGTTCTCCAGCAGGATCTTCATCGAATAGGGCAGCCGGGCGAGGTTGAACCGTTCGCCGAGCCGGGCCAGGCTGCTGTAGGTGTACGACTTGCCGTTGACGTCGAGTCGGGCGCGGGTGGCGAAGGAGTCGGCCATGCGAGGGGCTCCGGGCGGATGCAGGGGGGAAGGCGGGCAGACCACACCGCCTCGATTCGTTCATTATGCCGCAAGCCGGCTACGGCCGCAGTGATCGGCCCGGTTCCGGCCTATGCGAGCTCGTGCTCCACGGCCGCCACCAGCAGTTTGCGTCGCAACAGCAAATCCCACGGACTGCCGCCCAGCTGCCGCCAGAGCACGGCCGAGCGCAGGGAGGCCAGCAGCACCGCGCGGATTTCCGCAACGATGTCCGCCTGGCCAAGGTAATGCGGATTTCCCTGTACCAGCACCCGGGGGCGCAGGTGGCTGACGGTGCCGGCATACAGGCTGCCTAGTGCCGCGAGCACGTCCGGGTGGGTACTGCCCAGGCGCTGGGCGGACGGCTGCGCGGCGAGGATGCCGTCGTGCACCTGTTGCGCCATCGCCCCGTCGCGCACGAAGCGGCGCTCGAGCTGGGTGACCGACAGCGCCAGCCGGGGCAGGTGCGCATCGTCACTGCGGCTGGTGAGGTAGCCGTGCAGCAGCCGCAGCCCGGGCTCCAGCGCGCGGGCCTCGCCATAGACGGTCTCGGGCGACTCGGCATCGACGCGAAATACGCTGTCGAGCGCGGTTTCCAGCACCGCGGCGTCGGCCTCACCGGTCTCCGCGATCCGACGCACCTGCTTTAGCGCCTGGGCGAGGCCGGCCAGGGCCAGGGCGCGCTCGCGGATCATGCCGCCGTTCGTCGCGGATCGGTGCCGTGCAGGCGCGCCTCCAGTGGCGCGTCGGTGGCCGCGATCACCGCGCCTCCCAGACAGACCTCGCCGTCGTACAGAACCAGCGACTGCCCCGGCGTCACCGCCCGCTGCGGGCGGGCGAAACGGACCTGCAGGGCGCCTGTCTCGTCGATCATCACTTCACATGCCTCCTCGTGTTGCCGATAGCGGGTCTGCGCATGGCACCGGAACCGCGTTGCGGGCGGGCTGCCGGCGATCCAGTGCGCGGGTTCGGTCCAGGTGGTCGTCGAGCGCAGCCAGGCGCTTTCGCTGCCCTGGTCGACATAGAGTACGTTGCGGCCGACATCCTTGCCGACCACATACCAGGGCGCGGCCTCGAAGCCGCGCACGCCGCCGATCTGCAGCCCCTCGCGCTGGCCGAGGGTGAAATAGAACACGCCGGCATGTTCGCCAACCAGGCACCCGTCGGGGGTGCGTATCTCGCCGCTGCGCGCCGGCAGGTAGCGGGCGAGGAAGCCGCGGAAGTCGCGCTCGCCGATGAAGCAGAGGCCGGTGGAGTCTTTTTTTTCCGCGGTCGGCAGCCCGGCGGTGCGTGCGAGGGCGCGCACCGCCGGCTTGCGCAGTTCGCCCAGCGGGAAGATGGTGGCGTCAAGGGCTTCCTGCCCGAGCTGGTGCAGGAAATAGCTCTGGTCCTTGTCGCGGTCGAGGGCGCGCAACAGGCGCCAGGCGCCCGCGTGCCGGTCGATGCGTGCGTAGTGCCCGGTGGCGATGCGCTCGGCGCCGAGCCCGTGTGCGGCGTCGAGGAAGTGGCGGAACTTGATCTCGCGGTTGCACAGCACGTCCGGGTTCGGCGTGCGGCCTGCGGCGTACTCGGCGAGGAAGTGTGCGAACACGCCATCCCAGTACTCGGCCGAGAAGTCGCGGAAATGGATCGGGATGGCGAGCCGGCCGCAGACCGCCACTGCGTCGTGGCGGTCGTCCTCGGCGCGGCAGCCGGCCGCATCCGGGCCCCGGCCTCGTGCGTCGCTTGCTGGCCCCTGCGCCTCGTCCTCGACCCAGTTGCGCATGAACAGGCCGGCGACCGGGCCGTTCCCGGATGCGCTGGCGGCATCGCGCAGCAACAGCGCCGCCACCGAGGAGTCCACGCCGCCCGACATGCCGACGATGGTTGCCGGCGCGCTCATCACAACTGCTGCAGCATCGACAGGGGATGGCGCCGGCCGCCGAGGTAGTCGCTCACCGCCTGCCAAACCAGCGGGCTGCGGTGGCGCGCGCGGGCGGCCTCAAGGTCGCTCGGCGTCATCCACAGCGCACGCACGATGCCTTCGTCCAGATTGCGAGTGGGATCGTGCGACACCGGCTCGGCAGCGAAGGCAAAGCGCAGGTAGTGCCGCCCCGGACTGCCGTCCGATCCGGACGGGGCCTGCCACTGATAGGCGCCGACGAAGGCGGTGAGGCGCACCTGCCAAGCAGTTTCCTCCAGCGTCTCTCGCTGCGCCGCGGCGACCAGGCTTTCGTCGCGCTCCAGGTGTCCTGCCGGCTGATTGATCACCAGGCCGCCGTTGACCCGCTCCTCGACGCAGAGCAGGCGGCCGCCGTCTACCACCACGGTGGCGACAGTGATGTCGGGTTGCCAGAAGCGGCCTTCGCGGTAGGACATCAGAACTCGTCCTGGCCTGCGGCCCGCACGACGGTGCTGTCGTCAGCGATCACGTTCATGCTTCCTTCCGGCCAGACGCCATTTTCCTCTGCCGCATGGGCGCGCGTCCACCGATGTATCGCCTGCTCCGTATAATCCATGCATGTCTCCCAGGCCCGATCATGCCCACGAGCGCGACCATGGCGTCGTCGTCGAGCCCGCCAAGCCGGAACTGGCGCCGCCACCCCTGTATTCCGTCCTTCTGCTCAACGACGATTACACGCCGATGGACTTCGTGGTCGACGTGCTGGTGCGCTTCTTCTCAATGAACCTGGAGAAGGCGACCCAGGTCATGCTCCACGTCCACACCCGCGGCCGCGGGGTCTGCGGGGTCTACAGCCGCGAGGTCGCCGAATCCAAGGTGGCCCAGGTCAACGAATATTCCAGGCTCAACCTGCACCCCCTGTTGTGCACGATGGAAAAGGCCTGAGCGACGGCACCGGACACAGGTGAACGCAACACTGCGATCCAGCTATTGGCGCTTGCCAAAGGGCGGGTGAAAGGCCTAAAACGGAACTGGGGCCACGCCATGGATTTGCCCGGCAGCGACCCCATCTAGGGAGGCAGGGAACTCGGGCTTGACCGGGCTCCACACGCCAACCAGGACTTCCGGAGGCAGCCGCCCCATGTTCAGCAAGGACCTCGAATACAGCATCGGCCAGTGCTACAAGCGTGCCCGCGAGGCGCGCGATGAGTACATGACCGTCGAGCACTTGTTGCTCGCCCTGCTCGACAACAGCTCGGCCGAGGGCGTGCTCAAGGCCGGCGGCGCGGACTTCCACCGCCTGCGTGGCGACCTGGAGCAGGCCATCGCCAGCTCGGTGCTCAAGCTCGACGACGACGACAGCCGCGACACCCAGCCGACGCTGGGCTTCCAGCGGGTGCTGCAGCGCGCGGTCTACCACGTGCAGTCCTCCGGCAAGAAGGAGGTCACCGGCGCCAACGTGCTGGTGGCGATCTTTGGCGAGAAGGACTCGCATGCGGTCTACTTCCTCAACCAGCAGGATGTCACCCGGCTCGACGTGGTCAACTACCTGTCGCATGGCATCGCCAAGTCCGGCGGCGAGCTGCCGTCGGGCGAGGAGGCGGGCGCTGGAAAGGCTTCCGAGGCAGGCGAGGGCGAAGCCAAGGGCGATGCCCTGGCCGACTACGCCAGCGACCTCAATGCGCTCGCCCGCGACGGCAAGATCGACCCGCTGGTGGGCCGCGCCGACGAGATCGAGCGCACCATCCAGGTGCTGTGCCGGCGGCGCAAGAACAACCCGCTGTACGTGGGCGAGGCGGGGGTCGGCAAGACCGCGATCGCCGAAGGCCTGGCCAAGCGCATCGTCGAGGCCGAGGTTCCCGAGGTCCTGCTAGACGCGACCATCTTCTCGCTTGACCTCGGCGCCCTGGTCGCCGGCACCAAGTACCGCGGCGACTTCGAGAAGCGGCTCAAGGCGGTGCTGGCAGCGATCCGCAAGCATCCGGGCGCGATCCTGTTCATCGACGAGATCCACACCATCATCGGCGCCGGCTCCGCCAGTGGCGGCACCATGGATGCGTCCAACCTGATCAAGCCGGCGCTGGCCTCGGGCGAGCTGCGCTGCATCGGCTCGACCACGTTCCAGGAATACCGAGGCATCTTCGAGAAGGACCGAGCGCTGGCACGGCGTTTCCAGAAGATCGACATCGTAGAGCCGACCGTGGGTGAGGCCTACGAGATCCTGCAGGGCCTCAAGCCCCGCTACGAGGCCCATCACCAGGTCACCTATGCGGACGATGCGCTGCAGGCTGCGGTCGACCTGTCGGTCAAGCACATCGGCGACCGCCTGCTGCCGGACAAGGCCATCGACGTGATCGACGAGGCCGGCGCCCGCCAGCGCCTGCTGCCGCTGGAGCAGCGCAAGCACCATATCGACGTCGAGGAAGTCGAGACGATCGTGGCGAAAATGGCCAGGATTCCGGCCAAGCAGGTCAGCGCCTCGGACAAGGATGTACTCGAGCACCTCGAGCGCAATCTCAAGATGGTCATCTTCGGCCAGGACCCGGCGATCGCGACCCTGACCTCGGCGATCAAGCTGGCGCGCTCCGGCCTCGCCAACCCGGACAAGCCAATCGGCAACTTCCTGTTCGCAGGCCCCACCGGTGTCGGCAAGACCGAGGTCACCAAGCAGCTCGCGCTGCAGCTGGGCATCGAGCTGGTGCGCTTCGACATGAGCGAGTACATGGAGTCGCACTCGGTGTCGCGCCTGATCGGCGCGCCGCCGGGCTATGTCGGCTTCGACCAGGGCGGGCTGCTGACCGAGAAGATCGTCAAGACCCCGCACTGCGTGCTGCTGCTCGACGAGGTCGAGAAGGCCCATCCGGACATCTTCAATATCCTGCTGCAGGTGATGGATCGCGGCATCCTCACCGACACCAATGGCCGTGAAGCCAATTTCCGCAACGTAATCCTGGTGATGACCACCAACGCCGGCGCAGCCCAGGCCGCGCGGCGCACGATCGGCTTCATGCAGCAGGACCACAGCAGCGATGCGATGGAGGTGATCCGCAAGGGCTTCAGCCCGGAGTTCCGCAACCGGCTCGACGCGGTGGTGCAGTTCCAGGCGCTGGGCTTCGAGCACATCCTTCGCGTGGTCGACAAGTTCCTGATCGAATTGGAGGCCCAGCTGCACGAGAAGGGCGTGACCCTGTCGGCAACGCCGGCGGCGCGCGACTGGCTGGCGCAGCATGGCTTCGATCCGCTGATGGGCGCACGTCCGATGGCGCGTGTGCTGCAGGACCGGATCAAGCGCCCGCTGGCCGACGAACTACTGTTCGGGAAGCTGGTCAAAGGTGGCCGGATCGGCGTGGACGTGGTTAATGGCGAGATCGTGCTCGACGTGCAGCCCGAGCCGGAGAAGCTGTTGCCGGTGACGGTGTAGGAGCCAAAAAAGGCGGCCTATGGCCGCCTTTCGATCTTCAATCCCGGATCCCGGATCAACGCATCTCCCTGTGCTGTCGGGGATGCGCACCTCCCCGCATCAAGTACGGGGCAGGCTCCGTGCTCACTTCATGCGATAGGTGATGCGGCCCTTGGTCAGGTCGTAGGGCGTCATCTCGATCTTGACCTTGTCGCCGGTCAGGATGCGGATGTAGTGCTTGCGCATGCGTCCGGAGATATGCGCGATGATTTCGTGGCCGTTCTCCAGCTTCACCCGGAACATGGTGTTCGGGAGGGTTTCGGAGATCGTGCCTTCGAATTCGATGACGTCGTCTTTCGACATGTGTCCTTGACTGCTGTCTGGGTCGTCGGCAGGTGCGCCGCACAAGCCGGTCATTGTGCCATCTGGCAGGTTCGAACGCAAAAGTTCCGTTAACGCGGCTGTGATCGATGGCGCTTGGGGAAGCTTCCCTGGCTCAAGCGCGACCTTCGGCCGCGCGTCCCAGGACATTGGCCGGCAGGCTGCCGAAGGCCGATGTCCATGGACCCGTGGCGGCGGGTCCGGCCACCAGTTCGCGGATGCGCGCGATGAAGCCCGCTCGCGGCCAGGCCTCGGCGCCGAGCCGGGCCAGGTGTGGATTGCGGACCTGGGCGTCGATCAGCGGCCACCCCCAGCCCCGAAGTCGGTGCGCGAGCGCGGCGAGCGCGGTCTGGGAGCCTCCGGACGCGCCCGAGAACATGCTCTCGCCGAAGAACATTCGACCGAGTGCGACTCCATAGAGACCACCGACCAGATGATCGTCGTGGTAGACCTCGACACTGTGGGCATGGCCCAGGCGATGCAATTCCGCGTAGGCGGCCTGCATCTCGCGGGTGATCCAGGTGCCGTCCTGCCCGCGCCGGGGCGCGCTGGCGCAGGCCTGCACCACTGCGGCGAACGCGGTGTCGGCCCGCACCGTCCAGGGCGAGCGGCGCAGGCTGCGGCGCAGGCGTGACGACAACCGCACGCCGTCGCTGCGGAACACCATGCGTGGATCCGGCGACCACCAGAGCAGAGGCTGGCCTTGGGAGTACCACGGGAAGATGCCCTGCGCATAGGCGTTGAGCAGGCGCCGCGGGGCAAGGTCGCCACCGAAGGCGAGCAGGCCGTCCGGACGGCGCAGGGAGGTCGACACCTCGGGGAAGGGCGAGGCGGGGTCGTCTCCCAGCCGTGGCAGGTGCACGCTCATTCCGCCGCACTGGCCGCGGCGCGGAACGGCGTGCGCGACGCCAGCATCGCCGCATGCCGGTGCACCGCCTCCGCTTCCTCCCCACACCAGGCCTGCAACGCGGCGGCGAAGGCGGGGTCGGCGATCCAGTGCCGGCTGCGTACCAGCGCCGGCAGGAAGCCGCGGGCGAGCTTGTGCTCGCCCTGGGCGCCGGGCTCGAAGCATTGCAGGCCTTCACGCAGGCAGTAGTCAATGCCCTGGTAATAGCAGGTCTCGAAATGCAGTCCTGGCAGCTGCACGTGGGCGCCCCAGTAGCGTCCGTAGAGGGTGTCGTCGCTGCGCAGGCACAGTGCGCCGGCGATCGCTTCACCGGCGAGTTCGGCCAGCACCAGCACCAGGGCCCGCGGCAGGGCGGCGGCCAGGTGCTGGAAGAAGGCTGGAGTGAGCGCTGGCGAATTGCCATATTCGCCGAAGGTCTGCAGGTAGAAGCCATGCATCGCCGCGAGATCGGCCGCGCTGGCCTCGTCGCCGTGCACGATGCGGAAGCGGACCCCGGCGCGCGCCACCCTGGCGCGTTCCTGGCGGATGTTCTTGCGGTGGCGATGGTCGAGTGCGGCGAGGAAGTCGTCGAAGCCTTGCCACGCGCCCAGGTTGCGCCAGTGGTACTGCAGGTCGACGCGCTGCAGCCAACCTGGACTTTCGCCATTCGTCGGCACGGCGTCCGGCAGCGCGAAGACGCCGTCCTCCTCCGCGGTGTGGAAGTTCACGTGTGCCGAGGACATGCGGCCGTCGCCCGTCAGCCGAACCATGGCGGCGACCAGCGCCACGCGGTCTTCGGCCTCCGGCGCCAGCAAGCGCGGTCCGGTCACCGGCGAATAGGGCACCGCGCACAGCCATTTCGGGAAGTACTCCTGGCCGTGGCGCGCATAGGCGTGTGCCCAGGCGTGGTCGAACACGAACTCCCCGTGCGAGTTGGTTTTCACGTAACCGGGCGCGGCAGCCACCAGCCTCTGCTCGCGCCACAGGGTCAGGTAGCGCGGCGTCCAGCCCCATCGCGCACGCAGGCAGCCGTGGCGCTCGAGGCCGGCGAGGAACGCATGCCCGATGAAGGGATGCCGACCCTCATGCAGCGCGTCCCAGTCGCCGGCGGACACCTCGTCCAGCGCGGAGAGCAGGCGCAGCTGCGGCTCACTCATGCTCGGCGGCGCGCTCGCCTTCGATCGCGTGGCTGTGGTCGGCATCGGCCAGCGCCACGTCGCGCAGCGCTTGGCGGTCGGCCTCGAAGGTGATCGCCTCCATCGCCCGTGCAAAGGCCTGCCGCGCATGCTGCCGCGCGGCCTCCGCACAGGGCGCATGACGGGATGTGGACAGTGCCGCGAAGGCCTTCTGCAGGCGGATCCCGATCTCGCGCATGTGCGCGCCCTCGCGGGCGATCATCGGGAACACGTCGTCGTACATGTCGGCTTCGCTCAGCGCCGGCACGAAGACCCGGGGGTATTCGATTTCTGCCCGTCCGGCATGCTTGATCTGCGCCTGCGACCAGCCGTCGAGCAGCCGGACCACGGTGCCGATGACGTCGATGCAGGTGCCGGGATCGTTCACTGCCGGCGACAGCGCGCGTACCGCGATCTCGGTCAGCACCACCAGTCCGTAGCGTGGATCATGCTCGAAGGTACGCGCGCCGCCGACCGAGAACGCCTTGCGCAGCTCGTCGGTGGCAGCATCGTCAAGCGCGCCCGTCACCAAGGCCAGCGGCCGGCCCGGCACCGCTAGCGCGCCGGGCAGGGAGATCACGTGGATCTCGACCCCGCGTTCCTGCGCCAGCTCGTCCAGCCGGCCCATGTCCAGGTGTTCGATGTAGCCCACGCTGGCGGCCTCGACCGGGATGGCGTTGGCGGGTGGTTCCACCGCCGGCACCCCGGCCAGCCACGGCGCGCGTGCGTACTTCCGCATGGCGTCCTGGGTAGCGGTTTCGACCATGTCGATCGATTCTCCGACCCGCCCGAAGCGGGCGAGCCGCTCGACCCAGCGCAGCAGGGTCACCGTGATCAGCACGATCACTGCCACCGTGGCCACGAACAGCACCATCCGACCGCTGTCGCCGTAGAGGCCGGTGCTGAGCGCGATCAGGCCGACGATGGCGAACAGGAAGGCGCCGATGAAGGTCGCCAGCGCCGTCTGCGCGCTGTTGTCCTCGATCAGCAGCTTGGCCGCACGCGGGGTGACGGTGGTCGTCGCCATGCCGTAGGCCGAGACCATGGCATTGAGCGAGAAGGTCGCGACCACCAGCATCGAGCTGGCGAGGATGCCGAGGATGTTGCCGACCGAATCCGCGCCGAAGCGCTCGGCCAGCCCCTCTGGCAGCTCCGGCTTGTAGAAGGCGCCGACCAGGGCCGCGACCACACCGAGCGCGCAGTACAGCGAGGTGTGGACCCACATCTGCTTGGACAGGCGCTGAAGCACATAGAGCCACTTGTCGGTCGACAGCATCGCGGACTCGCTGTGGGTGGAAGCGGCAGTATGATGGCTACCGGCGCGAAGGGCGTGTCGGCAGTGCGACGCGCTATGCCTCCAGGAACTTTTCCGCGTCCAGCGCCGCCATGCAGCCGAAGCCCGCCGAGGTGACCGCCTGCCGGTAGACCTGGTCGGCGACATCGCCGGCGGCGAAAACGCCCTTGACCGAGGTCTCGGTCGCACCGCCGCCGAGGCCGGAACGAATCTCGATGTAACCATTGTTCATCGCCAGCTGGCCCTCGAACAGCGAGGTGTTCGGTGTGTGGCCGATGGCGACGAAGAAGCCGTGCACGTCGAGCTGACGGTGGCTGTCGTCCTGCAGCGACTTCAGCCGCAGCCCGGTGACGCCGGCGTTGTCGCCCAGCACTTCCTCGACCACGTGATGCCAGACCGGCTCGATCCTGCCGTCGCGGATCCGCGCCTGCAGCTTATCCTGCATGATCTTCTCAGCGCGCAGGGTGTCGCGGCGGTGCACGAGGTAGACCTTGCGCGCGATGTTGGACAGGTACAGCGCCTCCTCGACCGCGGTGTTGCCGCCCCCGACCACGGCCACGTCCTGGTCCTTGTAGAAGAAGCCGTCGCAGGTGGCGCAGGCGGACACGCCGCGTCCCATGTAAGCCTGCTCGGACGGCAGGCCCAGATACTTGGCGGTCGCCCCGGTGGCGATGATGAGGGCATCGGCCGTGTAGTCGCCGTTGTCCCCGCGCAGCCGGAACGGCCGCTGCGACAGGTCCGCACTGTGGATATGGTCGAAGATGGTCTCGGTGTCGAATCGCTCGGCATGCGCCTGCATCCGTTCCATCAGTGCCGGTCCGAGCAGTCCGTGGGCGTCGCCAGGCCAGTTGTCGACTTCGGTTGTCGTCATCAACTGGCCGCCCATCTGCAGGCCGGTGACGACCACCGGTTTCAGGTTGGCGCGGGCGGCGTAGACCGCCGCGGTCCAGCCGGCGGGGCCGGATCCCAGGATCAGCAGGCGGCCGTGTTTCACGGCCGGGTTGGGGGGGTT
>JALZMP010000016.1 GCA_030858145.1 Pseudomonadota bacterium | reverse complement strand
GTGCCACGGCGCTGATCGTGCTCGCCACGCTGGCCGTGGGCTACACGCTCTGGGCGGCGCAGGCTCTGATCCTGCCGGTGCTGCTGGCGATGTTCTTCGCGATGGTCGGCAACCCGATCCTGCGCGTGCTGCGCAAGCTCTACGTGCCGCGCTTCGTCGCGGCCCTGCTGGTGGTGTTCGGCGGCCTTGCGCTGGCGGGGGTGCTGGGCACGCAGTTGGCGCGCCCTGCAGCGCAATGGATGGAGCAGGCGCCGCGGCAGATGCGCCAGCTCGGCAACCAGCTGCAGAACCTCGCCAAGCCGATGCAGAAGGCCAACGAGGCCGCGGAGTCCATCGCGCGGGCGGCGGGCGGCGACACTGGCGGGCGCAAGCCGCAGGTGGTGCGCACGCAGGTCGACGATCCCTACGGCGTGATCACCCGGGGCCCGAAACTGGTGGCCGCGGTGTTCGCGGTCGTGCTGCTGACCTTCTTCTTCATGGTCTTCGGCGAGAAGCTGCAGCGCAGCGCCATCGCCCTGCTGCCCACGCGGCAACGGCAGGGGATGACCGTCGGCATCCTGCAGGACATCGAACGCGAGATCTCGCGTTACGTGTTCACCATCACCCTGATCAACATCATCGTCGGTCTGGCATTTGCCGCGCTGCTGCACCTGGTACTGGGCGTCGGCCCGCAGGAGGCGCTGCTGTGGGGGACGATGGTGGCGCTGCTCAACTATGCGCCCTATGTCGGGCCGGCGATCGGCATCCTGCTGATGCTGGTGGTGGGCTTCGTGACCTGGAACGAGATCGGCCCCTCGCTCACGCCGGCGGCCATGTACCTGGCGTTGAATATCGTCGAGGGCCAATTCCTGACCCCGATCATCCTCGGCCAGCGCATGGCGTTGTCGCCGCTGGTGCTGATCCTGTCGCTGATGCTGTTCGGCTGGCTGTGGGGCATCATCGGGCTGCTGCTGGCGGTGCCGCTTCTGGTCTGCGTCAAGCTGGTGCTGGCCAGGATCGAGGGCATGGAAGGCTGGGCGAAGCTGCTGGAGTGAGCGCCTGAGGCCGCCAGTGGCGGCGTGCGCGGCACCAGGCACCGCCTCTACCGCCGCCATTCCGGTCGCCTGGGGCGGGGCCGGCCCTACAATGGCGGTGTGAGCTTCACCGTCCGCGCCATCACCCTCGACCTCGACGACACGCTGTGGCCATTCGCGCCGATCGGCGCGCGGATCGAACGCGTGCTCGATGACTGGCTGCGCGCGCACAGTCCCTGCACCGCGGAATGCTTCCCGGTGGAAGCCATGCGCGCCCTGCGTGAGCGCGTGCATGCGGAGAACCCGCAGCTCGGCCACGACTACAGCGCCCTGCGGCGGATGACGCTGGAGCGCGCGTTGGCCGAAAGCGGTGGTGAGGCCGCGCTGGCCGACGCCGCGTACGAGGTCTTCTACGCCGCACGCAACGAGGTCGAGTACTACCCCGACAGCCTCGATGCCCTGCGCCGGATCGCCGCCTGCGTCCCGGTCGCGGCGCTGACCAACGGTAATGCGGACCTGGCGCGCATCGGCGTGGCGCAGCACTTCCGCTTCCAGCTCGGCGCCCGCGAGCACGGTGCCGGCAAGCCGAACGCGGGGATCTTCCGAGCTGCCTGCCAGCGCCTGGGCCATGCGCCGGCCGAGGTGCTGCACGTCGGCGACCATGACGAACTCGATGTACTCGGCGCCGCGCGCGCCGGCCTGCGCAGCTGCTGGCTTAACCGCATCGACGACACCGGCGCGCGCCGCGCATGGCCGCATGCCGACCTTCAGCCCGACCTCGAGTTCGACACCTTGACCGCACTGGCCGACTGGCTGGATGCGACCGTCCTGTCCCCGCCACGGAGCGCTGCCGCATGAGCCTGCCGCCTGGATTCGCCCAGCACGATCCGGCGCACGCGCTGCGCCCGCTTTACCTGGTCAACCGTGACGGCATGGGCGCCTGGCGGAAGCGCCAACCACAGGCGCTGGTGCAGTGGATGCTGGCCCACGCCTACGACGCCGGCCCGGGGTCGCACCTGGCCCTGCCCGGCAGCGACGGCAACCTCGCCGGCGCGGTGCTGGGTATCGGCGATCCCTTGGACCCCTTCTCCTACGCGCACGCGCCCTCCCTGCTCCCCGGCGGCGAGTGGGAGCTCAGCGGCGACGTCGACACCCCCGCGCAACGCGCGCTGGAGCTGGGATGGGGCCTGGGCAGTTACCGCTTCACCCGCTACAAGGATGCCGCCCGCGCGCCGGCGCAGCTGGCGCTGGCGTCGATGGACGACGAGGTGCGCGATGTGCTCGCCGCCTGCGTGCGCGTGCGCGACCTGGTCAATACGCCGACCGAGGACATGGGACCGGAACAGCTGGAGGAGGCGGCGCGTGGCATCGCCGAGGCGCACGGCGCCGAGTTCGACAGCATCGTCGGCGATGCCTTGCTGACCCAAAACTTCCCCGCCATCCACGCCGTGGGCCGGGCCTCGCACCGCGCACCGCGCCTGCTGGTCCTGCGCTGGCCGGGGCCGGACGGCGGCAACTCCTCCGGATCAAGTCCGGGGCAGGCTTCGCTCCCGCACCTCGTCCTGGTCGGCAAGGGCGTGTGCTTCGACACCGGCGGCCTCGACATCAAGGGCGCCGAGGGCATGCGCAACATGAAAAAAGACATGGGTGGCGCCGCGCACGCGCTGGCCCTGTCAGAGTTGGTCATGGCACGCAACCTGCCCTTCCGGCTGACCCTGTTGATCCCGGCGGTGGAAAACGCGATCGGCCCGGACGCCTTCCGCCCCGGCGACGTGATCGCGACGCGCAAGGGCGTGAGCGTGGAGATCGACAACACCGACGCCGAGGGCCGGCTGGTGCTCGGCGACGCGCTGACCTACGCCGGCGAGTTGTCGCCCGACCTGCTGCTCGACTTTGCCACCCTCACCGGCGCCGCCCGCATCGCCCTGGGCCCCGACCTGCCGGCGCTGTACGCCAACGACGACGCACTCGCCGAGGACTGGCTCGCCGCCTGCCGGCGCGTGCGCGATCCACTGTGGCGGATGCCGTTGTGGCGGCCCTACCTGCGCTACCTCACCAGCCACATCGCCGACCTCGCCAACAGCGGCCCCTCGAAGATGGCCGGCAGTGTCACCGCCGCGCTGTATCTCGAACGCTTCGTGCCGGCCTCGGTACCGTGGGCGCATCTCGATGTCTTCGCCTGGAACGAAAGCGAACGCCCGGGCAAGCCGGTCGGCGGCGAGGCGCAGGGGTTGCGCGCGGCCTACGAGATGTTGAAGGCGCGCTGCGCTGCCCGCGACTAGGCCACGACGGCCTGCACCGCGCCCGATCCGCGCAAGCCGTCACCTCGTGCGAGCTTGCTGCGACAACCTTCAGATGTGACTTCCGGCAGCTTGGTCCCGCACGGCATTGCCGTCACACTGTCGCTCTTGCGTCATCCTGGCTTGCCAATGAAGACCAACGCCGACCTGCTCAAGGAACTCCGCATCGAGCGCAAGCCCGAGCCGCCGGCCTCCCGGCGCGGGCTATGGATCGGGCTTGCGGTGGCGGCCGCGGTGCTGCTGCTCGCCAGCCTGGTCTGGGCTTTCCTTGGCCGCGATCAGGGCATCGAGGTGCGGACCGCGCCGGTGGTGGCCATCGGCAGCGGCGGCGCGGCGGCTTCGGTGCTCGACGCCACCGGTTACGTGGTGGCGCGGCGCATGGCGACTGTGTCGGCCAAGGTCACCGGCCGCGTGCGTGAAGTCTTGATCGAGGAGGGCCAGCGCGTGGAGGCCGGCCAGGTCATGGCCACGCTCGACCCGATCGACGCCGACGCGCAGCGCCAGCTCAGCGCCGCGCAGCTGTCCGCAGCGCGCAGCCAGGTCGGCCAGGTGCAGGCGCAGCTGCGCGAAGCCGAGGCCAATGCGGCGCGGCTGTCGTCCCTGGCTGGCCAACAACTGGTATCACAGGCGCAGTACGAACAGGCCGTGGCCCAGCGCGACGCGCTGCGCGCGCAGCTGCTCACCACGCAGCGCAACGCCAAGGTCTCGGCCGACGCGCTGCGCATCGCCGACATCGGCCTCGACAACACCGTGGTGCGCGCGCCCTTCGCCGGCGTGGTGATCGCCAAGGCCGCGCAGCCGGGAGAGATCATCTCGCCGCTGTCGGCCGGCGGCGGCTTCACCCGCACCGGCATCGGCACGATCGTCGACATGGATTCGCTGGAAGTGGAGGTTGATGTCGGCGAGTCCTTCATCGGCCGCGTCGCGCCGAAGATGCCGGTGGAGGCGACGCTCAACGCCTACCCGGACTGGAAGATCCCGGCCGAGGTGGTCGCGATCATTCCGACCGCCGACCGCGGCAAGGCCACGGTCAAGGTGCGCATCGCGCTGCTGCAGAAGGACCCGCGCATCGTGCCGGAGATGGGCGTGCGGGTGAGCTTCCTGGAAGCGCCGAAGGCCGCCGGCGAGGACAAGCCGCAGGGCGTGCGCGTGCCGGCAGCGGCAATCGTGCAACGCGGCGGCAGACAGGTCGTGTTCGCGCTCGGCGGCGACGACACGGTCGAGCAGCGTGAGATCAGGACCGGCATCGCGCTGGGCGAAGACCGCCAGGTGCTGTCCGGCGTGTCAGCGGGCGAGGCCGTGGTGCTCGACCCACCCGCGGTACTGGAAGACGGCGCGAAGGTGCGCATGATGGAGGGAGTGCAGGAATGAGCGCGACAGCAACATCCCTGGTTTCGATCCGCGACCTGCACAAGACCTACCAGCGCGGGCCGGAAAAGATCGACGTGCTGCACGGGCTCGACCTGGAGATCCCCCGGGGCGACTTCGTCGCGCTGATGGGACCCAGTGGCTCGGGCAAGACCACCCTGCTCAACCTGATCGGTGGGCTGGACACGCCCAGCGCAGGCGAGATCGAGATCGAGGGCGAGCGCATCGACCGGATGACGGCCGGGCAGCTGTCGAACTGGCGCAGCCGCCACGTCGGCTTCGTGTTCCAGTTCTACAACCTGATGCCGATGCTCACCGCGCAGAGGAACGTCGAGCTGCCGCTGCTGTTGACCAAGCTCGGCGGCGCCCAGCGCAAGCGCAACGCCCGGATCGCGCTGACCCTGGTCGGCCTGGCCGACCGCGCCGCGCACAAGCCAGGCGAGCTGTCCGGTGGCCAGCAGCAGCGGGTGGCGATCGCGCGCGCCATCGTCGCCGACCCGACGTTCCTGATCTGCGACGAGCCCACCGGCGACCTCGACCGCACGTCCGCCGAGGAGATCCTGCGCCTGCTGCAGGAGCTCAACCGCGAGCATGGCAAGACCATCATCATGGTCACCCACGACCCCAAGGCCGCGGAGTACGCCACCCACACCATCCACCTCGACAAGGGCGAGTTGGTCGACGCCGCCACGATGGCCTGAGGGAGGACGCGATGAAATACCTGTCCCTGGTCTGGGCGCAGCTGTTCCGCAGCAAGACCCGCACCCTGCTGACCCTGCTATCGGTGGTCGCGGCCTTTTTGCTGTTCGGGCTGCTGGACTCGGTGCGCGTGGCCTTCAACTCCGGCGGCAGCGTCGCCGGCGCCGACCGCATGGTGGTGGCCTCGCGGCTGTCGATCACGCAGATGCTGCCGATCAGCCTCGAGGCGCAGATCAGGACGATTCCCGGGGTCAGACGGGCATCGTATGCAGCCTGGTTCGGCGGCATCTACCGCGAGCCGAAGAACTTCTTCCCCAACTTCTCTGTCGGCCCGGAGTTCTTGGATCTCTATCCCGAGTACGTGCTACCGCCGGCGCAGCGCAAGGCCTGGGAGGCCGAGCGCACCGGCGCCGTGGTCGGCAAGGCGCTGGCCGACCGGCATGGCTGGAAGCTGGGCGACACCATCCCGCTGCAGGCGACGATCTTCCCGCAGAAGGACGGCAGTAATGCCTGGCCGCTGAAGCTCAGCGGGATCTTCGAAGTCCGCGATGCCAAGCGCAAAGGAGAGGAGAACCAGCTCTGGTTCCACTGGAAGTACTTCGACGAGGCCAACCAGTTCGTCAGCAGCCGGGTCGGCTGGTACATCGTCAAGCTCGACAATCCCGACCACGCGGTGCGCGTGGCGCGCGCGATCGACGCGCTGTCGCAGAACTCCGAGCGCGAGACCAAGACCCAGACCGAGGCCGCGTTCAACCAGGCCTTTGCCAAGCAGTTCGCCGACATCGGCCTGATCGTGAGCGCGATCATGGCTGCGGTGTTCTTCACCCTGATCCTGCTTACCGGCAACACCATGGCGCAGGCGGTGCGCGAGCGGATCCCGGAACTGGCGATCCTCAAGACCCTGGGCTTCAAGGACGGTACCGTGCTGGCGCTGGTGCTGGTGGAGTCGGTGCTGCTGGTGCTGCTGGGCGGCGCGCTCGGCCTGGCGCTGGCAGCGCTGATCATGCCGGTGGTCACCGCGGCCAGCGGCGGCATGATCCAGTTGCCGACCGTACTGCCGCAGACCTGGGCCGTCGGCATCGCGCTGATGCTGGTGATCGGCGTGGTCGTCGGCGCGCTGCCGGCGCTGCGCGCGCGACGGCTGAAGATCGTTGATGCACTCGCCGGGCGCTGATCGCGTTGCGCGCCGCGGCTGCACGCCAGCGCATGCATACGGGCGGCTTGCGGCCGTCCCATGCCTCTCGCGGGCGCGGGACGACCAGCACGGGATGACTCGCCGATGAAACGCCTGAAGAAGTGGTCCGTAAAGCTGGGCATCGTGGTGGCACTGGCCGCCGGGCTCGCCGCATGGGTCGTGCTGCCCTGGTACGGGGTGCTGGCGCTGGCCGTCGCGCTCGCGTTGTGGCTGGCGCTGACCCGCGGCGGCCGCCTGTCGCTCGCCGCTGCCGGCATCGGCATCAGCAGCCTGCCACAGCGCTGGGGCGCCTCAACGGTGATCGTGATCGGCATCGCCGGCGTGGTCGGCGTGCTGGTGGCGATGCTGGCGATGGGCGAGGGCTTCAAGGCCACGCTCGAACAGACCGGCCGCGACGATACCGCGATCGTCCTGCGCGGCGGTTCGCAGGCGGAGACCAATTCGGTGATCGGTCGCGACCAGGTGCCCCTGGTCTCCAGCCTGCCGGGTATCGCCCGCGGCGCTGACGACAAGCCGCTGCTGTCGCCCGAACTGTCGCAGATTATCAACCTGCCCAGCGCCGGCGATGGCAGCGACGCCAACGCGCAGGTGCGCGGCGTCGGACCGCAGGCCTGGGCGCTGCGCCAGCAGCTGAAGATCGTCGAGGGCCGGGCATTCGGATCCGGCCTGCGCGAGCTGGTCGTCGGACAGGGCGCGCAGTCGCAGTTCCGCGGGCTCCGGGTCGGCGACAGCCTTTCGCTGGCCAACCAGGACTGGGCCATCGTCGGCAAGTTCGCCTCCGGCGACGCGCACGACTCCGAACTCTGGGCCGACGCCGAGACGCTGGCCTCCACCTACAGCCGCAGGGCGTACCAGTCGATCACCGTGCGCACCGACGGCGAGGCCGGCTTCCGGCAATTCAAGGCGGCGATGGATGCCGACCCGCGGCTCAAGCTTGACGTGCTGACCACCCGTGACTACTACAGCCGCCAGTCCGAGGGCCTGACCCGGCTGATCACGATCCTCGGCACCGTGATCGGCGCGATCATGGCCGTCGGCGCGGTGTTCGGCGCCCTCAACACCATGTATGCCGCCATCGCCGGCCGCGCGCGCGAGATCGCCACCATGCGTGCGATCGGCTTCCGCGGCACGCCCGTGGTCATGGCGGTGATGCTGGAGACGATGCTGCTGGCCCTGGCCGGCGGCGTGCTCGGCGCACTGCTCGCCTGGGCCGTGTTCAACGGCTACACGGTGTCGACCCTGGGCCGGAACTTCAGCCAGGTGGTGTTCCAGTTCCGGGTCTCGCCCGAATTGCTGTGGACCGGGCTCAAGTGGGCGCTGGGCATCGGCCTGGTCGGCGGCTTGTTTCCCGCACTGCGCGCGGCGCGGTTGCCGGTGACCGAGGCGCTGCGCTCGGCCTGATTCGGGGGG
>JALZMP010000014.1 GCA_030858145.1 Pseudomonadota bacterium | reverse complement strand
GCGCATGGGTGCGCGACGATGGCCGCCCCAATCTCCGCCTGCCACGCCCACCGCGTCCGGCCTGGCTGCTGCCGCGGCCGCTGCCCCTGCGCGGCCCGGTGCGCATCGTCTCCGGCCCCGAACGCCTGGAAAGCGGCTGGTGGGACGGCGACGACGCCCGCCGCGACTACTACGTACTGGAAACCGGCGCAGGCCAGCGCGCCTGGGCCTTCGCCCCGGTCGGCGAACGCGGCAACTGGATGCTGCACGGGTGGTTCGCATGACGCCTCCCTCGCAACAGTTGCGGTTGCCGATGGCCTTGCCCGCGGCCGCCAACGACGACCACGCCGTCGCCACGGATCCGTGGCCGGCGTATGCGGAACTGCACTGCCTGTCCGACTTCTCCTTCCTGCGCGGCGCGGCCAGCGCGGCGGAATTGTTCGAGCGCGCGGCGCGCTGCGGCTACCAGGCGCTGGCGATCACCGACGAATGTTCGCTGGCCGGCATCGTGCGCGCGCTGGAGGCCTCGCGCGCGACCGGCATCAAGCTGGTCGTCGGCAGCGAGTTCACCCTGGAGTGCGGACTGCGGCTGGTGCTGCTGGTCGAGTCGTTCGCGGGTTACGGCAACCTCTGCCGCCTGATCACGCGCGCCCGCCGCAGCGCCGTCAAAGGCCAGTACCGCATCTGCCGCGACGACCTTGCCGACGGCGTGCCCGGCACCTTCGCGCTGTGGCTGCCGGGCGCGGCGCCGGACCCGGGGCAGGGCCGATGGTTGCGCGACTGCTTCCGCGGCCGCGCATGGCTTGCGGTCGAGCTGCACCGCGAGCGCGACGACCATGCGCGCCTGGCGCAACTGCTGGCGCTGGCGCAGGCACTCGGGCTGCCCCCGGTCGCCAGCGGCGACGCGCACATGGCCGTGCGCCGCCAGCGCGCGCTGCAGGACACGATGACCGCGATCCGCCACCGTTGCACGCTCGCACAGGCCGGCGCGCACCTGTTCCGCAACGGCGAGCGCCACCTGCGCAGCCGCCGCGCGCTGGGCAACATCTTCTCGCACGCGCTGCTGGCCGAGGCGGTGGCGATCGCCAGCCGCTGTACGTTCGCGCTCGACGATCTGGAGTACCGCTATCCCGCCGAGCTGGTGCCGTCCGGCGAAACCCCGGCCAGCCACCTGCGCGCATTGACCGAAGCGGGCATGCGCATGCGCTGGCCGCAAGCTGTGCCCGCGGCGGTCGTGCGCCAGGTCGATACCGAGCTCGCATTGATCGCCCGGCTCGGCTACGAGGCCTTCTTCCTCACCGTCGAGGACATCGTTCGCTTCGCCCGCGGCCGCGGGATCCTGTGCCAGGGCCGCGGCTCGGCGGCGAACTCGGCGGTCTGCTACGCGCTGGGCATCACCGCGGTGAACCCCACCGAGAGCCGGCTGCTGATGGCCCGCTTCCTCTCCGAGGAACGCCGCGAGCCGCCGGACATCGACGTCGATTTCGAGCACGAGCGCCGCGAGGAGGTGCTGCAGTACGTCTACGGCAAGTACGGCCGCGAGCGCGCCGCGCTGGCCGCCACGGTGATCCGCTATCGCGGCAAGAGCGCGGTGCGCGACGTGGCCACCGCCTTCGGCCTGCCGCCCGACCAGGTGGCGATGCTGTCGGCCTGCTTCAGCTGGGGCCAGGGCGAGGCACCGATGCACGCCCGCCTGCGCGAGTCCGGCTTCGACCCGGACAACCCGCTCATCGCGCGGGTGCTGGCGCTGGCCGGGGACCTGCAGGGCCACCCACGGCACCTGTCGCAGCACGTCGGCGGCTTCGTCATTTCCGACGCGCCGCTGTGGTCGCTGGTGCCGGTGGAGAACGCGGCCATGGCCGAGCGCACCATCATCCAGTGGGACAAGGACGACCTGGAGACGATGGGCCTGCTCAAGGTCGACTGCCTGGCGCTTGGCATGCTGACCTGCATCCGCAAGGCGCTGGAGCTGGTGCGCGAGCACCGTGGCCGCGACCTTACGCTTGCGACCATCCCGGGCGACGACCCGGACACCTACGCCATGATCCAGCGCGCCGACACCGTGGGCGTGTTCCAGATCGAGTCGCGCGCGCAGATGACCATGCTGCCGCGCCTGAAGCCGGAGTGTTTCCACGACCTGGTGGTGGAGGTGGCGATCGTGCGCCCCGGCCCGATCCAGGGCGGCATGGTCCACCCCTACCTGCGCCGGCGCATGGGCCAGGAGGCGGTGAGCTACCCGTCGCCGGAGATCGAGGCGATCCTCAGGGACACCCTGGGCGTGCCGCTGTTCCAGGAGCAGGTGATGGAGCTGGTGATCGTCGCGGCCGACTACACGCCGGGCGAGGCCGACCAGCTGCGCCGCTCGATGGCCGCCTGGCGCAGCGGTGGCGACATGGAGCCGCACCGCATCCGCATCCGCGAACGCATGACCGCCAAGGGCTACGCGCCGCAGTTCATCGAGCAGATCTTCGAGCAGATCAAGGGCTTCGGCGCGTATGGATTCCCGCAGAGCCACGCCGCCTCGTTCGCCAAGCTGGTGTACGTGAGCTGCTGGCTGAAGTGCCACGAACCGGCGGCGTTCGCCTGCGGCCTGCTCAACGCGCAGCCGATGGGGTTCTACTCGTCCAGCCAGATCGTGCAGGACGCGCGCCGGCACGGCATCGGCTTGCTGCCGGTGGACGTGCTGCACAGCGGCTGGGACCACGCCCTGGTCGGGGGCGATGCGCGGCGCCAGCCCGATATCCGGCTCGGGCTGCGTGAAGTGCGCGGGCTGGTGCGCGAGGCGGCCGGGGCGATCGTCGCGGCGCGCGTGCGGGCGCCTTTTCGTGACTTGGCCGACCTGTGCCGCCG
>JALZMP010000192.1 GCA_030858145.1 Pseudomonadota bacterium | reverse complement strand
GAACCAGCCCAAGCACGACGCCGCAAACCGCCAGGGCAACCGCCGCGATCGCAATCGCAATCGCCGCAACCGCAGCGGTGGCCGCGACGACGGCCTGCCGCGCGCCGACGGCAACGACCAGGGCCAGCGCCTGCCGCCGCCGAACATCCCCGAGGGCTTCCCGCAGTACTCGCTGTCCGACCTGAAGCGGATGCCGGCGCAGAAGCTGATGGACATCGCCGAGCAGCTCAACATCCACGAGGGCGTGGCCCGCGCGCGCAAGCAGGACGTGATCTTCGCCCTGCTGAAAGTGCTGACCCGGCACGGCGAGGGCGTGGTCGCCGACGGCGTGCTGGAACTGCTGCCCGACGGCTTCGGCTTCCTGCGCGCGGCCGAGGCCAGCTACCTCGCCGGCCCCGACGACGTCTACATCTCGCCCTCGCAGATCCGCCGCTTCAACCTGCGCACCGGCGACCATCTCAGTGGACGCATCCGCTGGCCCAAGGACTGCGAGCGCTACTTCGCGCTGTCGGTGCTCGACACCATCAACGGCGAACCGCTGGAGGCCAGCAAGGGCAAGGTGCTGTTCGAGAACCTGACCCCGCTGTTCCCGCGCAAGCGCTTCAAGCTCGAGCGCGGCGACGGCTCCAGCGAGGACATCGCCGGCCGCGTGCTCGACCTGATGGCGCCGCAGGGCAAGGGCCAGCGCGCTCTCATCGTGTCGCCGCCCAAGGCCGGCAAGACGATCATGATGCAGCAGATTGCCACCGCCATCACCACCAATCACCCCGACACGCACATGATCGTGCTGCTGATCGACGAGCGGCCGGAGGAAGTCACCGAGATGCAGCGCACCGTGCGCGGCGAGGTGATCAGTTCCACCTTCGACGAGCCCGCCGCACGCCACGTGCAGGTCGCCGAGATGGTGATCGAGCGCGCCAAGCGCCTGGTCGAGCACAAGCGCGACGTGGTGATCCTGCTCGACTCGATCACCCGGCTTGCGCGCGCCTACAACAACGTCGTGCCCAGCTCCGGCAAGGTGCTCACCGGCGGCGTCGACGCCAACGCCCTGCACCGCCCGAAGCGCTTCTTCGGCGCTGCGCGCAACGTCGAGGAAGGCGGCTCGCTGACCATCATCGCGACAGCTCTTGTCGACACCGGCAGCGCGATGGACAAGGTGATCTACGAGGAGTTCAAGGGCACCGGCAACTCCGAGGTCCACCTGGACCGGCGCATCACCGAGAAGCGCGTGTACCCGGCGATCAATGTCAACCAGTCCGGCACCCGCCGCGAGGACCTGCTGATCGAGCCCGAGCTGCTGCAGAAGATCTGGATCCTGCGCAAGCTGCTGCACCCGATGGACGAGATCGCGGCGATGGAGTTCCTGCTCGACAAGATGAAGCAGACCAAATCCAATGATGAGTTCTTCGCCTCGATGAAGCGCTGAACGCAGGATTCAAGACACGGAAACAGGAGCGCCCCGCATTGCGGGGCTTTTTTCTGCCTACACGCTCACGGTACCGAACTCTGCTTCAACCTTCATCTAAACGGGTCAGCAGCCTCGGCCCCGCGCCGACGGGGTAGGCGCTGCCGGCAACCAGGGCATCCGGGCTCTGCCGGTTGTCATCGTCGGAGATCCACGGCACGGCGTTCTTCGGGCCCGGGACATAGGCCTGCCAGACACCATAAGGTTCAGGCTTTGCCGGCCCGCAGTCGAGGTGACTTTTGCACAGGGCGAAGTCCACGGGAACCCGTGCCGACCAGTGTGGATTGTCTGCTTGCTTGCCACGTGTCGGCGGTTTGTAGCGCCACTTGCGCGCGGCCGACTTGGCGGCCCTCGCCAGGATGGATCTGGCCTGCTCCATCTCCCGCTCGTTACCCAGCCAGGTAAGGTTGGTCTGCTCCTCGACCACTTCCTCGACCCGACCCTGCCGATCGATCTTCAGCACGAGGTAGACGGTTCCCTGGATGCCGGCCATGACGGCCTCCATCGGGTAGCGCGGTGGCGCCATCTTGCCATCGACAGCAATGACGTCGCCTGCCTCGTTGTCCTGGTTGCCGCTGAAGCTGGCGCTATTGACGCGAATCTCGTAGCTGCTGTCGTCCTGCTTCCTGGCGGCCACGCGCACAGTCATCCGGGTGCGCGCCTTGACCAGCTTGCCATCCACTTCAACCGGCTCGAAGCGCCATTGCGGGATGACCTTGCCGAGTAGTTCGACCACCGCTGGCGGCAGCTTGTCCGGCTGGTCGAGCACGTGCGCGGAGACCGTCCCGTCCTGCTCAATATCGATGGCGCCGGTTGCAAGCAAGCTCACCTCGACCTGCTTGCGTACCTGCGCGACACCCGCACTGGCGCTGGTGACGAACGCGCACAAGACCAAGCCTATCCACAAACGCGTACCCATGATCGCCCTCCTTTAGCCACGGTCTGATCAAGCTTAGCGTGTGCATACCGCCGCTGTCATCAGCCGGTAGGATGGGATGCAGCGCATAATCGATGGCGGAGGTGGGCATGCACGGCGACGGCCTCGAACTCACCCTGGTCTTCCTGCTGGCGGCGGTGGTCGCGGTGCCGGTGTTCCGGCCTTGCTGGACAGCTGACTTCAGACGTCGCCGTCGCTGGCCCAGCCTTCACCCGTGCCGCGATGGAACCCCGCGGGCGTTGTTTGCAGATACGTTACCAGACGACCTTATCGAAGAGATCCGCAGCTATCTGCAACTGCAAAAGGCGCTTGGGACAGACCGGTTCCGGTCGTGGGTCGATGCCAGGACCGGCCGGTTCGCCGCGGTTCGCCCGATCGGACGACCGCCGCGTCGTTCGAATTGTCCCTGACACCATTTTGCAGCATTCGACGCACACCGGACGGGTATACGCATCCTCGCGGCTCAATCCACGCGTCCGAATGAGAACAATTCCGACAGCGGATGCTTCCGCCGCTCGATCAACGCCCGCAACAGCCCGGCGCCAAGCATCGAGTAGGTGATGCCGTTGCCGCCGTAGGCCATGGCGAAGTGCACGCGTGGGCCATGCTGCTTATGCGGGCCGAAGAACGGCAGGCCGTCCTCGGTTTCGGCGAAAGTGCCGGCCCAGGAAAAGACCGGTGTCATCGGCAGGTCCGGCAACAGTTTCTCGACCTGCTTGCACAGGATGTCGGCCTTCTTGCCGACGCGGGCGTCGCGCTTGGCGGCGATGTCGACCGCGTCGTCCTCGCCGCCGACCAGCAGGCGGCCCTCGCCGGTGCTGCGCAGGTACAGATACGGCCGCGCCGACTCCCACATCATGGTGTGCTTGAGCGCGCCGAGCCGGGCGTCGTCGATCGGGTCGGTAATGAATGCATAGCTGCTGCGGTTCTGCGCGACGCGCTGTTTCAGCCAGCCCTGGTTGGCGTAGCCGGCGGCCAGCACCAGGTGTTCCGCGCGTACGGCGTGCCCGTCCGGGGTATGCAGCACGACACCGCGGGGGCCGGTTTCGATGCGCTCGATCGTGGTGCGGTCGTACACGCCGGTGCCGGCCTTGTGCAGCCGCGCCAGCAGGCGGTAGGCCATGCGGTACGGGTCGACGCGTGCGGCCTGGTGGCTCAGGATCGCGACCGGCGCGTCGATGCCGAAACGTTCCTGCACCTCCCGGCGCTCCAGCAGCTCGACATCGAAGCCATGGCGCTTGCGCAACGCGTACTCGTCGCGCAGGTCGGCATCGTGGCGACGCTTGCTGCCGTAGTACAGGCTGTCCATGGTCGCGTAGTCGACATCGCGCACGTCGGCCGCCAGCGCCTGCAGCATCGGGATCGCCGAGGCGCAGGCCTGGTAGGCAAGCACCGCGGCGGCCTCGCCGTATTGTTTCGCCAGATCGACCATATGGATGTCGATCTCGTACTGCAGCAGCGCCGTGCTGGCGGCCGTGCTGCCCCAGCCGACATCGCGCTGCTCGAGGACGACGACATCGTGGCCATGCCCGGCAAGCTCGTTGGCGATCAGCGCACCGGTGATACCGGCGCCGAGGACCGCGACATCGCAGCGCAGGTCCTGGCGCAACGGCGGGAAGGCGTGCATCAGGCCGTTCTTGACCGCCCAGTACGGGTAACCGCTCTTGAGATCCATGGCGCGCGTCAAAGAGGAAACAGATGCAGTCTGCGGATACCACGTCGCAGTGGCGTGACCGAACCGCGATCAGCGATGCCGGTCAGCGCGGCTCGCGCAGCCCATGCATTCTTGCTTCCTGCGTGTCGCCGCTATCGCGGCTCGCGCAGGAAGCGCGCCATCGACACGCCGGCCTGCATCGGCGCGAACTCGGCGGCAACATCGACGAAGCCGCGCATCACCGCGATCTCGCGTGGGGTGCGATTGAGCGCGTCGCGAAGACCGGGATCGCAGCCGGCGCGCAGCAGGTGCCGGGCCATCCGCAGCTGCCCGTGCAGCGCGGCCAGGTGCAGGGGGCCGAAGCCGCGCGGATCCTGCGCGTCGAGCGCGGTGCCTTCGTCGAGCAGGCGGTCGAGTGCCGCCAGCACCACGTCCTCATCGCAGGCGGTTCCCGGCTCCGCGCGGGCGCCCAGCAGCAACAGCAGTGGAGTGACGCCACCCGCGGCCTGCGCGTCGACCTCCGCACCGGCCAGCAGCAGGGTATCGAGCAGGGCCAGCAGGCGCGCGCGCTCGCGCGCGGTGAACCCGTACAGCGCCGCGCAGTGCAATGGCGTCAATCCCTGCGCATCCTCGGCCTGGACGTTGGCACCGGCAGACAACAGCTGCGCACAGATGCCGGGCAGGCCGAGGGCGGACGCGAGCATCAATACGGTGACGTCGCCCGGCAGGCGCTGCTCCAGGGTCGCGCCGGCGGCGAGCAGGCGGGCAACGATCTCGCCATGTTGCATGCTCACCGCGGCCGAAAGCGGGGTCGCGCCGGTATGCGCGACGTGCTGCGGATCGGCACCGTGGTCCAGCAGCCATTCCAGTGTCTCGCGGTGGCCGCCGCCGGCGGCGCGCAACAAGGCGGTGCAGCCCTGCGCGTCCGGCGCATCCACGGCCATGCCGAGTGCATGCAGCCGGCGCACGGCATCGGTATCGCCCACTTTCGCCGCGGCCGGCAGGTCTTCGGGCTGCAGCGCCCGTCCGGGCAGCGGCCAGCCGCGCCAGTCGAGCC
>JALZMP010000190.1 GCA_030858145.1 Pseudomonadota bacterium | reverse complement strand
AGCCGTCGCTGGCCACGCGCGAGCAGACGACGCCGCAGCCGCCCGCGCCATCCTCTGCGCAACCCCTGCAGGTGACCGAAACCCAGGTTCCCGACAGCCGCTTCGTGCTGCCACCGCCGCGCCAGTTCACGGTGCCGGAGCCGGTGCTGGCGGTGCCTGAGCTGGGCGCGCGGCCGCGCGAGATCGAACTGGCCGAGGCGCCCCCCTTGCCGCCCCTGCCGCGTCCGCTGCCACAGCGCGACATCACCGTCCCTGACCTGCGCCAGCCGCCCGCCGAGGTGGTGCTGCGCGAGATCCCGCCGCCGCCTCCGCCCTTGCCGGTCCGCCCGCTGCCACAGCCGCGGCTGTCGACCCCTGAGCTAAACGCGCCGGCGCCACGGGTCGCCACGCGCGAGATCCCGTTGAGGGGGCAGGCCTCGTCCGCGCCCGCAAGCGAGGGAGTGCAGGCAGCCGCAGAGCGTGCGGGAACCGGCCGCCCTACTGCGGCTCCTGCACCGGCGTCCGGCCGTCCCGACAGCGACAGCGGGCGTCGTCCTGACGCCACCACTGCGGGCGCGGGTGCGGGACAGGCGGCGACTCCGCGCGCAGGCGCAGTTCCGGGTCCGCGGCCCGGCGCCGACCGGGGTGACTCGAATCGTGACCGTCCGGGTGGCCAGGCCGCCGCAGGGCGACCCGGGTTGTTCAATCCCGACGGCAGCCCGCGGCTGGCCGGGGACGGGCGCGTCGGCGGCGGCCTGCCTCCCGGCACGATCACCGAGGATTACGAGAAGATCGATCGCATGGGAACCTGGCTCAAACGCCCGCCGCTCGGCTACGAACCCACCAGCCTCGATCGCTTCTGGGTCCCGCACGAGAACCTGCTGCAGGAATGGGTGCGCCGCAACATCCGCGAGGTACTGGTGCCGATCCCGGGCACCAATAAGAGGATCCGCTGCGTCGTCTCGCTGCTCCAGCTCGGAGGCGGCTGCGGCATCACCGATCCCAACCTTCAGGACGTCGAGGCCGAGGCACGCAAGCCGCCGCCGGTGCCGTTCAAGCCGGAGTTGCAGGAGGATCAGGACGCTTTGCGCGTGCCTCCGCCGTCACCCTGAAAAGGGCTAGTGCACGCCTTGCAGGTCGCGCAGCTCGGTGGGGCGAGATGCGAAGTATGCCGCCAGGTCGGCGATCTGCTGGTCGCTGAGATCCTTGGCCTGGCTGGACATCAGCGGGTGTTCGCGTCGGCCGTCGCGGTACATCTGCAGTGCGTGCGCGAGGTAGTCGCGATACTGTCCGCCGAGCTTGGGATACGAGGGATCCAGCGGCTGGTTGCCGTCGGCGCCGTGGCATTCAATGCAGGACTGGCCGGTGGCCTGGCCACGGGTGTCGGCTAGGGTGGCACCGGCATCGATGCGGCCCGTTGGCAGTCCGGCCGAGGACGAGCGCCCCGCGTCGGCGGCCGTATCTCCGTCCGCCGATGGCGCGCAGGCCGACACCGCCAGGGCCACCGCAAGTGCGATTGCCAACGGCGGCAGTACTTGCATGTGCGCGCGACTCATGGCGTCAACTCCGCGAGGAAGGCGCCGATGTCGGCGATGTCCTGGTCGGAGAAGCTCTGCGCCTGGGCCTGCATGGTCGGATGCCTGCGGCTGCCCTTGCGATACTCGGTGAGTGCATTGAACAGGTAGACCGCCGACTGCCCGCCAATCAGGGGCACGTGGTAGTTGGGATAGGCGTTCTTGTAGCCGGCGATGCCGTGGCAGCCCTGGCAGGTGTAGGTCAGCATGCGGCCCTTGTCGGCATTGCCGGCCGGGGGCGTGGATGCGGTCGCAGTGGCAGCGGCAGTGGTCGGGGCGGGTGCTTCCTGGGCCGGGGCCGTGAACGACAGCGCGGCGAGGGCAAGGCAGGCGGCGATCGGCAACGGTCGCGTCATGGAATATTCCGGAATCCTGGGACGGGCGGGCTGCGGCTGGTGCGGCACCAAGGCACCGCCCGGCGCGCAATCGCGACAGTATAGCGTGCACGCCAACACCGGATCACACCAACCATGGTGCTCGGCGCAGTCCGATCCAGTCCCTGCGCAACAGTCACTTGCGGGCAATGATGCATGCCCACGACCGGGCAACGACATGTTCCCGAAGCTGCGAAAATGGACCCGCGGCGCGCAGACGGAACCACACCCATGCCCTCTTGCATCCTGCTCGCTGCCGCAGCCGCCGGCAGTCACCATGACCTCTGGCGCATGTGCCTGTTCAGGACGGTGATATACCTTGCTACAACACCATCCAGGCTGCCCGACCATGCGACTTCCGCCGCTCCTTTCTTATTCCGGCCTGCCGCGTGTTGCAGTCTGGGTGCTCGTTGCGTCGCTGCTGCTCACCGCCTGCAAGGGCGGCAACGGCGATGCCGAGGCCAAGGGCAAGGACGGCGAAGACAAGGGTCCGGAGGCGATCCCGGTCGAGGTCGAGGCGGCCTCGCGCCGCGCGATCGCTGCCAGCTATACCGGTACCGCGCCGCTGGAACCGCAGGCGGAATCGCAGGTCGTGGCCAAGACCTCCGGGGTGGCGCTGCAGGTGCTGGTGGAGGAAGGGCAGGCGGTGCGTGCCGGCCAGGTGCTGGCCCGGCTCGACCCCGACCGCGCCGCGCTGCAGGCCGCGCAGAGCGCGGCGCAGATGCGCAAGCTGGAGGCGAACTTCCGCCGCTCGCAGCAGCTCGCCGCGCAGCAACTGGTCAGCGCCGCCGACCACGACCAGCTGCGCTACGATCTCGAGAACGCGCGCGCCGCCAACCGGCTGGCCAACCTCGAACTGTCCTACGCCAGCGTCAAGGCGCCAATCGCAGGCGTGATTGCGCAGCGTTCGATCAAGCCGGGAAATTTCGTGCAGAACAACACGCCGATCTTTCGCATCGTCGACAACGCGAGGCTGGAGGCCACGCTCAACGTGCCGGAGCGCGAACTGGCCACGCTCAAGGCCGGACAACCGGTGAAGCTGCAGGTGGATGCGTTGCCGGGACGCACCTTCGAAGGAACGGTCGACCGGATCGCGCCGGTGGTCGATGCCGGCAGCGGCACCTTCCGCGTGATCACGGCCTTCGTGGGCGGGGGCGTGCTGCAGCCCGGCATGTTCGGACGCATCCGCATCGACTACGACCAGCGCGCCGACGCGCTGGTGATTCCGCGCGCGGCTCTGCTCGAGGGAGAGGCCGACAGCGCCGTGTATATCGTTCGCGAAGGCAAGGCCGTCCGCGTGCCGCTCAGGCTGGGCTATATCGACGGCGCCTACGCCGAGGTCCTGGACGGTCTCAAGGTCGGCGAGCACGTGGTCACCGCCGGAAAGGTCGCGCTGCGCGACGGCAGTGCGGTGCAGGTCCTTGGCCAGCCAAAGGCCAAGGCCACGACCACGACCGCGGACGCTGCCGGGCCGGAAGGCCGCAGGCAATGAGCGCCGCGGGCCGCGACGACACCCCGCCAGCGCACGATCCGTACCAGACGCCCGCGGGCGGCTTCAACCTCGTCGAGTTCTCCACCCGCCGCCGCGTGACCGTCGCGATGGTCACGATCAGCTTCCTGCTGTTCGGCTTCCTCGCGCTCGGCGAACTCAAGGTCAACCTGCTGCCCGACCTTAGTTTTCCCACACTGACCGTGCGCACCGAGTACACCGGCGCGGCACCGGCGGAGATCGAGACCCTGATCTCAGGACCTGTCGAGGAAGCCGTCGGCGTGGTCAAGAACCTGCGCAGGCTCAAGTCGGTGTCACGCACCGGGCAGAGCGACGTGGTGCTCGAGTTTGCGTGGGGCGCCGACATGGACCAGGCCAGCCTGGAGGTGCGCGACAAGCTGGAGGTGCTGCAGCTGCCGCTGGAGGCGAAGGCGCCGCTGATCCTGCGTTTCAACCCGTCCACCGAACCGATCATGCGCCTCGCCCTCGCAGCCAAGGGCGCCACCGGCGCGGACAACGTGCGCGCGCTCACCGAGCTGCGCCGCTACGCCGACGACGACCTCAAGAAGAAGCTGGAACCGGTGGCCGGCGTGGCCGCGATCAAGGTCGGCGGCGGCTTGGAGGACGAGGTGCAGGTGGAGATCGACCAGCAAAAGCTGGCCCAGCTCAACCTGCCTATCGACAGCGTGATCCAGCGACTGCAGCAGGAGAACGTCAACGTCTCTGGCGGCCGCCTGGAAGAGGGCTCGCAGCGCTACCTGGTGCGCACAGTCAACCAGTTCGCCAGCATCGACGAGATCCGCGAGATGCTGGTCAGCATCCAGAGTGGTAGCGGGGGCGCTGCCGAAAGCGCCGCCCAGCAGATGGCGCGGGTGGCCGCCGCCAGCGGTGACGCCAGCACAGGCGAGGGCGGCGTGGCCGGCGGCATGCCGGTGCGCCTGCGCGACGTCGCCGAGGTTCGCCAGGGGTACAAGGAGCGTGAGGCCATCATCCGCCTGGCTGGCCAGGAAGCGGTGGAACTTGCGATCTACAAGGAAGGCGACGCCAACACGGTGGCCACCGCCGACGCGGTCGCCGCCCGGCTCAAGGAACTCGAATCGCAGATACCGCCGGACTTCAGCCTGCGTGTGATCGACGACCAGTCGAAGTTCATCCGCGCGGCAATCAGCGACGTCAAGTTCGATGCCCTGCTCGGCGGCACGCTGGCGATCCTGATCATCTTCCTGTTCCTGCGCGACGGCTGGAGCACTTTCGTCATCAGCCTGTCGCTGCCGGTGTCGATCGTCACCACCTTCTTCTTCATGGGCCAGCTCGACCTCAGCCTCAACGTGATGTCGCTGGGCGGGCTGGCGCTCGCGACCGGCCTGGTGGTCGACGACTCCATCGTGGTGCTCGAAAGCATTGCCAAGGCACGCGAGCGAGGCCTGGGCATCCTCGAGGCCGCGATCGCCGGCACCCGCGAGGTGAGCATGGCGGTGGTCGCGTCCACGCTGACCACGATCGCGGTGTTCCTGCCGCTGGTGTTCGTCGACGGCATCGCGGGCCAGCTGTTCCGCGACCAGGCGCTGACCGTGGCGCTGGCCATCGCGATCTCGCTGGTCGTGTCGATGACACTGATTCCGATGCTGAGCGCGCTGAAGGGACGGCCGCCAATGGCGTTCCCGGAGGAGGCCCCTCATCCGCAGTGGCGTCCCGAGAAGACCTGGCAGAAGCCGATGGCGGCGACAGGCCGTGGTGTCGGTGCGGCATTCCGCCATGCCTTCTTCGGTATCGCGTGGCTAGTGGTGCGCGCATGGCGCGGACTGATTGCCGTCGTCGCCCCGGTGATGCGCCGGGCCAGTCGGATGGCGATGGCACCCTATGCACGCGCCGAGCAGGGCTACCTGGAGGTCCTGCCCAAGGCCCTGCGCCGGCCGGGACTGGTGCTGGGACTGGCCGCGGCCGCGTTCGCCGCAATCTTGGCCGTAATCCCGCTGCTGGGCACCGACCTGATCCCGCAGCTCGCCCAGGATCGTTTCGAGATGACGGTGAAGTTGCCGCCGGGCACGCCGCTGGCCGACACCGACCGGCTTGTGCGCGAACTGCAACGACAGCACGCCGGCGACGACGGTGTCGAGTCGATGTATGGCGTCAGCGGCAGCGGCACCCGCCTGGACGCCAATCCCACCGAAAGCGGGGAGAACATCGGCAAGCTGACCATCGTCATGGCTGGCGGCGGCAGCAAGCGTTTCGAGGCCGCGCAGACCGAGCGCCTGCGCGCGACCATGGCCGACCAACCGCAGGCCCAGGTCGACTTCAGCCGTCCCGAGCTCTTCAGCTTCTCCACGCCACTGGAGATCGAACTGCGCGGACAGGACATGGACACCCTGGAGCAGGCGGGCCGACGGCTGGCCGCGCTGCTGCGCGATAACCCGCATTACGCCGATGTCAAATCGACGGTGGAGGAGGGCTTCCCCGAGATCCAGATCCGCTTCGACCAGGAGCGCGCTGCGGCGCTTGGCCTGACCACGCGGCAGATAGCCGACGCGGTGGTGAAGAACGTGCGCGGCGACGTCGCCACCCGCTACAGTTTCCGCGACCGCAAGATCGACGTACTGGTGCGCGCCCAGCAGAGCGACCGCGACTCGCTGCAGGCCATCCGCCAGCTGATCGTCAACCCGGGCAGCGCGCGCGCGGCGACCCTGGAGTCGGTGGCGGAGGTGATATCGACCACCGGCCCCAGCGAGATCCACCGCGCCGACCAGGTGCGGGTGGCGGTGGTGTCGGCCAACCTGCGCGGCATCGACCTGGGCAGCGCGGTGGCCGAGGTGCGGCAGCTGGTCGCACAGAACCCGCTCGGCGCCGGGGTCGGCATGCACATCGGCGGCCAGGGCGAGGAGTTGTCCGAGTCCTTGCGCTCGCTGCTGTTCGCGTTCGCGCTGGCGGTGTTCCTGGTCTACCTGGTGATGGCTTCGCAGTTCGAGTCGCTGCTGCATCCCTTCGTGATCCTGTTCACCATTCCGCTGGCCCTGGTGGGCGCGGTACTCGCCCTGCTGCTGACCTTCTCGCCGATCTCGGTGGTGGTGTTCATCGGCCTGATCCTGCTGGTCGGGCTGGTGACCAAGAACGCAATCATCCTGATCGACAAGGTGAACCAGTTACGCGAGGCCGGGGTGGCCAAGCGCGAGGCGCTCGTGGAGGGCGCGCGCTCGCGGCTGCGGCCGATCGCCATGACCACCCTGTGCACGCTGTTCGGCTTCCTGCCGCTGGCGCTGTCGTTCGGCGCCGGCGCCGAGGTGCGCTCGCCGATGGCAGTCACCGTGATCGGCGGGCTGCTGGTCTCCACCCTGCTGACCCTGGTGGTGATCCCGGTGGTCTACGACCTGCTCGACCGGCGACCGGATGCCTACTACGTCACGCGGCGTCGTCGCAGCCGCGACGGGATCGGTGCCGGCGACGCAGAACCGGAGCCGGCATGATGGTCGCGATCAGGCTCCGCCTGCTTGTCTCGCTCTCCATCCGGGCGCACGGATGGACACGGCGCCAGGCGCGCCCATGAGCATCGCCGAACTCAGCCTGCGTCGACCGGTCAGCACCATCATGCTGTTCGTGTCACTGTTCGTGATCGGCGTGATTGCTGCCGCGCGGCTGCCACTGGAAGCCTTCCCCGAGGTCTCGCCACCTTTCATCTTCATCCAGTTGCCCTATGCCAGCTCGACGCCGGAGGAGGTGGAGCGCACCATCCTGCGCCCGGTCGAGGAGGCGCTGGCGACGATGACCGGGGTCAAGCGCATCGATGCCAATGCCCGCGCCGACGGCGCACAGGTATTCATGCAGTTCTCGGACTGGGAGCGCGACGTCGCCATTGCCGCCTCCGAAGCGCGCGAGCGCATCGACGCCATCCGCGACCAGTTGCCGGACGACCTGCAGCGCTACTTCGTGTTCAAGTTCTCCACCACCGACCAGCCGGTCTTGCGCGTGCGCCTGGCCAGCGAGTCGGACCTGACCGGTGCCTATGACCTGATTGACCGCGAGTTCAAGCGGCGGCTGGAGCGGATCCCGGGCGTGGCGCGCGTGGACGTCTCCGGCGCGCCGCCCAATGAGGTCGAGATCGCGGTCGAGCCGGACCGCCTGACCGCGCACGAGCTCGGCCTCAACGACCTGACCGCGCGCCTGCAGGCGGTGAACTTCTCGCTTTCCGCCGGCCAGATCGAGGACGGCGGCCGCCGCCTTCGGGTGCAACCGATCGGTGAACTGGGCGACCTGCAGGAACTTCGTGACCTGCCCATCGGCAACGACGGCCTGCGCCTGGCAGACATCGCCGAGGTGCGGCTCAAACCCGCGCGCATGGACTACGGCCGTCGGCTCGACGGCCGCCCGGCCGTCGGTCTGGACATCTTCAAGGAGCGCAATGCCAACCTGGTGGAGGTCTCGCGGCTGGCGCTGGCCGAGGTCGAACGCATCCGTGCGCAGCCCGAGCTCAGCGATATCCAGATCATCATCATCGAGGACCAGGGCGACAACGTCACCACCTCGTTGCGGGAGTTGGCCGAAGCCGGCGGCATCGGCCTGTTGCTGTCGGTCGCGGTGCTGTTCTTCTTCCTGCGCCACTGGCCGTCGACGCTCATGGTCACGCTGGCGATTCCGATCTGCTTCGTGATCACGCTGGGCTTCATGTACTTCGCCGGGGTCACCCTCAACATCCTGTCGATGATGGGCCTGCTGCTGGCGGTCGGCATGCTGGTCGACAACGCCGTGGTGGTGGTGGAGAGCATCTACCAGGAACGCGAGAAGCACCCGGGCCAGCCGCGGCTGGCGTCGATCGTCGGCACCCGCCACGTGGCCATCGCGCTGACGGCCGGGACCCTGAGCCACTGCATCGTGTTCCTGCCCAACCTGTTCGGCGAGCGCAACTTCCTCAGCATCTACCTGGCCCAGATCGCGATCACGATCTCGGTCTCGCTGCTGGCCTCGTGGCTGGTGGCGGTCAGCCTGATCCCGATGATCTCGGCGCGGCTGAAGACACCGCCGGCGGTCGCCGGTCGCGACGGGCTGATCCCGCGCATGCAGCGGCGCTACGCCGGCCTGCTGCGCTGGACCCTGGAACACCGCGGCTGGAGCGTGATGGGCATTCTGCTGATCATCGCCATCAGCGTGGTGCCGATGGTGCTGACCAAGAAGAACATGTTCGGCGGCGACAGTGGCGGCGAGGTCGACCTCTACTACCAGTGGAAGGGCGCCTACACCAAGGAGCAGATGTCCGAGGAGGTGGGCCGGATCGAGCGCTTCCTCGACGACAACCGCGAGCGCTTCCACATCACCCAGATCTACTCCTGGTACAGCGAGCAGGGCTGGGGCGGCACCAAGGTCAGCTTCGACACCGACGAGATCAGCAAGACCAAGCCGTTGGTGGAGGCGATTCGCGAAGCCTTGCCGAAATCCGCGCGCGCCGACATCGGCGTCGGCAAGCGCAATGACGGCGGGGGTGGCGGCGGGCCGGGACAGAACGTGCAGGTGCAACTGGTCGGCGACTCCAGCGAAACCCTCGCCGAACTCGCGCGTGACGTGATTCCGGTGCTGGCGCGGCGGCCAGAGCTGCGCGACGTGCGGGTGGACGCTGGTGACCAGAACAGTGAGCTCTCGGTGCGTGTCGACCGCGAACGGGCGGCGGCGTTCGGTTTCAGTGCGCAACAGGTGGCGAGCTTCGTCGGTCTCGCCCTGCGCGGCGCGCCTCTGCGCGAGTTCCGCCGCGGCGATACCGAGGTGCCGGTGTGGGTGCGTTTTGCCGGCGCCGAGAGCTACGGGACCGAGGACATCGCCTCGTTCACCGTGCGAGCGCCGGACGGACGCACGGTGCCGCTGCTGGCGATGGTGGATGTGTCGGTGCAGCCGTCGGCGACCCGGATCTCGCGCAGCAACCGCCAGACCACGCTGACCATTCAGGCCAGCCTGGCGGAAAAGACCACCATGCCCGACGCGCGCAAGGCGATGGAGGATGCGTTGAAGAACATCGCGTATCCCGCCGGCTACAGCTACAGTTTCGACGGCAGCGGCTTCCAGGACGACGACGAGGCGGTGAAGCAGATGCTGTTCAACCTGGCGATCGCGCTGGTGATGATCTACGTGGTGATGGCGGCGGTATTCGAGTCGCTACTGTTCCCCTCGGCGATCATGAGCGGCGTGCTGTTCTCGGTGTTTGGCGTGTTCTGGCTGTTCTGGCTGACCGGCACCGAGTTCAACATCATGGCCTTCATCGGGATCCTGGTGCTGATGGGGGTGGTGGTGAACAACGGCATCGTGATGATCGAGCACATCAACAACTTGCGCCGGCGCGGGATGTCACGCACCGATGCCCTCGTCGAGGGCAGCCGCGAGCGGCTGCGACCGATCCTGATGACCATGGGCACGGCGATCCTGGCGATGGTGCCGATCTCGCTCACCAACACCCAGATCGGCGGCGATGGCCCGGCCTACTTCCCGATGGCGCGCGCCATCGCCGGCGGACTGGCGTTCTCGACCATCGTCAGCCTGCTGTTCCTGCCGACGATCTACGCGATCCTCGACGACCTGCGCCACGGCACGGCGCGGGTGGTTGCCCGTGCGCGCGGAGCGTCCGGCGCGGTTCCTGCTGCTGCGGTCGCGGCGATCACGACCCAACCGCATCCGTAGAGTGGACGTCGGCCCACCGGATGCGCGGGTGGCCATGCCCTACCCGATGCAATGGCGGCTCAAGGCGCACGCTGCAGTCAGGTGAGCAGCTTGCCGAAGATGCGCAGCCCTGCGATCCATACGCCGATGCTGGAGCCGAGGTTGGTCAGCACGAAGTTGAGCAGGGTGCGCGAGACGCGATTGCGGTACCAGCCCTTCAGCGTCTGCGCGTCGTCGCGCAGCGACAGGAAATCGCCGTAGGCCGGTTTGCGCAAGTGTGCCTCCACCATCGCACTGAACAGCCCAGGCGACAGTCCCGGAGGACGGATCGGCTTGAGCGGCGCGGCGATGGCCGAGGCCAGCATGCTCAGCGGATGGCCGCCGGCCACCAAGGTACCCAGCGCAGCGAGGCCAGCGGTGAACACCACCCACTGCAGCACCAGCTCGCGGCCAAGGTCGGTGTCGCCCTTCCAGTAGCCCCAGCCGATTGCCAGCAGGACCAGCGCCATGAAGCCCGTGGTGATCCAGCGCATCGCATGGCTCTTGCGCACAGTTTCCAGCTCGGCGCGCATCTCCGTCGGTGGCGCGCTGTCCTCCTGCAGGTGGCGCGCAAGTCCGGCGAGGTGACCGGCACCGACCACGGCCAGCACGCTGCGCGCGCCATCGGGCACTTCGCGCAGGCGCGCGGCCATGTAGCGGTCTCGTTCCGCGATGACGACTTCGTAGAGTGCCGGGTTGCTTTGAGCGAACTCGCCGAAGCTCGATTCGAGCATGTCGCCCTGCTTGAGCTTCTCGATCTCCGCCTCGTCCATCTCGTCGCTGCTCAGCACGCCCATCATCAGGCTGGCGGCGAGCTTGAGCTTGCCGAAGAAGCTCAGGCGGCCGGAGGCGCGACGGAACGTGAGGCCGACGTTGCGATCGATGAGTTGCATGCGTAGCCCGCGTTCCTTGGCCAGGCCGACGGCGCGCTTGAGTTCGGCGCCAGGTTCAATTCCGAACTGCTCGGCCAGCCGGCGTTGGTAGGCGCTCAGTGCCAGGTTGGCGGCGAACAGTGCACCGTGGCCCTTGCGCAGCACGTCAACGAGATTGAGCTTCGCCAGTGCTTCGGGATCGGTGAGCGCCTGCAAGCGCTGACTGTCCAGTTCGACGGCGATGGTGTCGAAGTCGTTGTCGCAGACAGCGTCCTCGACGGCTTCGACACTGGCACGCGAGACATGGGCCGTCCCGAGCAAGGTGTAGCGCACGCCGTCACGTTCGACGATGGCGTGTGGCTGCGCGCGCCAGCCGGTCGCAGCGACCGGGGCGGGGTCGACCACGGCCGCGTCAGTCACGGTAGCGCTTGAGCAGGTCGCCGTAGGCGTCGATGCGGCGGTCGCGCAGGAACGGCCAGATCCTGCGCACGTCCTCGCTTCGGCCGAGGTCGATGTCGCAGACCAGGAGCGCAGGTTCGCCTCCGGCCTCGGCGATGAACTCGCCCTGCGGCCCGAGCACGTGGCTGTTGCCCCAGAAATCGATGCCGGCGGCACCAGCATGCTTGTCAGAAGCCAGGGGGGACTGCTCGTGGCCGACGCGATTGCATGACAGCACCGGAAGTCCGTTGGCGACGGCGTGTCCGCGATGACTGGCGACCCAGGCGTCGCGCTGGCGGGTCTTCTCGTCCTGCGCGTCGCCGGGATCCCAGCCGATCGCGGTGGGGTAGAGCAACAGTTCCGCACCGGCCAGCGCCATCAGTCGCGCGGCCTCCGGATACCACTGGTCCCAGCACACCAGCACGCCGAGGCGGCCGACCGAGGTGTCGATCGGCTCGAAGCCGAGGTCGCCGGGAGTGAAGTAGAACTTCTCCTGGAACCCTGGATCGTCGGGAATGTGCATCTTGCGGTACTTGCCGGCCAGGCGGCCGTCGGCGTCGAAGACCACGGCGGTGTTGTGGTACAGGCCGGCGGCGCGGCGCTCGAACAGCGAGCCGACCAGCACTATGCCGTGCTGCTTCGCCAGTGCCGACAGGCGCTCGGTGCTGGGCCCGGGAATGGTCTCGGCGCGGTCGAACTCGGCCACCGACTCGTGCTGGCAGAAGTAGGGCCCGTTGTGCAGCTCCTGCAGCAACACCAGCCGCGCACCCTGCCGCGCGGCATCGGCCACGCGCGCCTCGATCACGCCGAGATTCGCCTCGGTGGTGTCGTGGTTGCGCTCCTGGATCAGGGCGACGGGCAGGGGCCTCGTCTTCATCATGCGGTCGCTGGCCGGTGGTCTAACTCGGCATTGTAGGGCTTGGGCGTATCACTCGCGGAAAGCGTGGCGATCCTGGCGTGGGGCGGACGCCCGGTGCCATCGCAAGTCGCGACCCGATATCCGCTTGGTTGCGATGGCACCGGACCTCCGCTGGACGGGTCGCGGGTGGCCAGGGAAAAAAGTTGGCAGCATCTACAGGCGCGTATCACCCAGTACCGCCACACACCCCTGCGGCAGTTGCATGGTGATGCAGTGCAGGCTGCCGTTCTGCCGGATCAGCGGCCGGGAGGGGATCTTCACGATCTCGCGGCCCGGGAAGGCCGCCGCGAGCACGGCTGTTGCCTGGTCGTCGAGATGCTGGCCAGCGGGATCAAGGCCGTAGGCAGGCATCAGCACGGCGCCGTTGATGATGAGGAAGTTGGCATAACTGGCTGCGAGTGTTCGGTTTTCCTCGACAATCGGCGGCACCCATGGCAGCGGGAACAGGCGGTAGGGGGCGTCGGCGGCAGTGCGCAGGGCGGCCAGCTCGGCGCCCATCGCCCGCAGCGCTGGGTAATGTGGGTCCTTGGGATCGTCGCAGGCTTGGTAGACGATGGCATCCGGGGCGGCGAAGCGGGCCAGGGTGTCGATGTGGGCGTCGGTGTCGTCGCCTTCAAGAGCGCCATGTTCCAGCCAGAGCACCCGCTCCTGTACCAGCCAGCCGCGCAACTTCTCCGCCACCGCTTCCCGTGAGAGGTCGGGGTGGCGCGCCTGCAAGCAGCGCCAGGTGCTCAGCAGGGTGCCGGCCCCATCGGTGTCGATGGCGCCGCCTTCAAGTGCGAAATCAACGGGTAAGCGCGTACTTCCGGGAAAGATTCCAGCCTGAACCAGCTGTCCGACCAAAGCGTTGTCGCGGCTGGCCTCGAACTTGCCGCCCCATCCGGTGAAGCAGAAATCGAGCAGGGTGAACGACTTGCGGCCAATGCGTTCGTTTCCGGCACATGAATGTGCCGGCGACGATTCCGATGCTGCCTCGGAAT
>JALZMP010000158.1 GCA_030858145.1 Pseudomonadota bacterium | reverse complement strand
TGCTCGGCGGCGCGCGTGCTGTTCGTGCAGGACGACATCGCCGAGCGCGTGCTGGAGATGCTGGCCGGCGCCATGGCGGAAATGAAGGTCGGCGACCCCGCGCTGCTTTCCACCGACGTCGGTCCGGTGATCGACGCCGATGCGCTGCAGATGCTGGAAAAACATGCCGCGCGGATGGCGAAGGAAGTCCGCCTGATTGCGCAGGCGCCGATGGCCGACGACACCGCCCATGGCACGTTCTTCGCGCCGCGCGCCTGGGAGCTGCAGTCGCTGTCGCAGCTCGACCGCGAGCACTTCGGCCCCGCCCTGCACGTGGTCCGCTGGAAGGGCGACGAACTCGACGCCGTGATCGAGGCGATCAACACCACCGGCTACGGCCTGACCCTGGGCATCCATTCGCGCATCGACGAGACCATCGAGCGTATCGCCGCGCGCGCCAAGGTTGGCAACATCTACGTCAACCGCAACCAGATCGGCGCCGTGGTCGGGGTGCAGCCCTTCGGCGGCCAGCGCCTGTCCGGCACCGGCCCCAAGGCCGGCGGCCCGCACTACCTGCCCCGCTTCGCCACCGAGAAGACCCTGACCATCAACACCACCGCCGCCGGCGGCAACGCCTCCCTGCTGACACTCGGCGAGTAGCCGACGACGTCACTGCAACAGCAGTCGGCAGCCGCAGCGGGGCCGTGGTTTCCGGCATCACGTCCGACGGGATAGGCTGGTGCCCGAGTCCCTGTCGTTCGGACCGGCATGCCTGCAACGCTGATCACCGACCCGTGTGCCCGCTGCCGTCCGCGGCCGCATCCGTCCGCCCGCCACCGGCGCACCCGATGAGCCGCGCGCCCGCACCAACGCATGACAAGGCCCTGGGCCGCCGCGCGCTGACCGTGACTGCCGTGGTCGCGGCCTGCGTGCTGTTGCTGCTTGCACTATGGAAGGCGCTCGCCGTGCTGCTGCTGATGTTCGCCGGGGTGCTGGTCGCGGTGATGTTGCGCTTCATGAGCCACGAGGTGAGTCGGCGCACCCCGCTGGGCGAAGGCTCGGCGCTGACCCTGGTGCTGACCCTGCTGCTGATCTTCTCGGCGGCCCTGGTCTGGGGCGTCGGCCCGGGCATCGTGCGCGAGATGCAGGAGCTCGGCGCCGGCATGGCGCAGTCGATGGAGGATCTGGAGTCGCTGGCACGCGCGCATGCGGTGGGCAGTTACGTGCTCGACGGGCTGCAGGGACTCGAAGTCCCGGAAGCAGGCGAGATCTGGGCGCGCGTGGGCGGCATCGGCGCCACCGTGTTCGGGGCGGTCGGGGCCTTGTTCATCGTGCTGTTCACGGGCGTGTTCTTCGCCTACAAGCCCGCCCTGTACGTCAACGGGCTGCTGCGGCTGGTGCCACTGGCGCGGCGCGCGCGCATGGCCGAGGTGTTGGGACACCTCGGCAGCACGCTGCGCTGGTGGCTCATGGGGCAGCTGATCTCGATGGTGCTGCTGTGGCTGTCGACCTGGCTGGCGCTGCACCTGCTCGGGGTGCCGATGGCGTTCGTGCTCGGGCTGCTGACCGGGCTGCTGACCTTCATCCCCTACCTGGGACCGCTGATTGCCATCGTGCCGATCGCGCTGGTGGCGTTCCTGGTCTCGCCGATGCTGTGCCTGATCACGGTACTGGTGTACTTCGTGATCCAGAACATCGAGGCCAACGTGATCATGCCGATCGTGTTCGAGAAGACGGTCAGCATTCCGCCGGCGCTGTCGGTGGCTTCGCAGCTGTTGATGGCGAGCCTGATGGGCGTGCTTGGCGTGCTGCTGGCCACGCCGCTGCTGGCGGTGGCCATGGTGCTGGTGCGCATGCTGTACGTGGAGGATGTACTGGGCGACTCGATGGACGATGCCGTGGAGCCGTCACCGCTGCCCGCCGAGCCCTGAGGCCAGGCTTCACCACGCGCCGTTCCGGCGCGGTCGAGTACAGTGCGCCGCTCAGAACCGGTACTGCGCCGACACTCCGAGCAGGTTGACCCGGGCCGCGTACTCACCGCTCAGGCGGCTGCCGCTGGAGGAGACCAGGTTGTTGATGGTCGGGTTGTCGACGCTGATGTGGGTGTAGGCGGCATTGATCTCCAGTGCCTCGCTGGCCTGCCAGGTCAGGCCCAGCGACACCCAGTCACGGTTCTGGTCGGGCAGCCGCGGGCTGCGCTCGACGTCGTTGGTCGGGGTGTGGTCGCGGGCGATGCCGGTGCGCAGGGTGAAGCGGTCGTTGAGCGCGTACTCGGCGCCGAGTGAATAGAACCGGCTGTCCTCCCAGCCGAAGGGTTCGACCGTGGTCCCCTGCGCCGGGTGGTCGTAGTTGATCACCACCGCGCGCAGCGAGGACCAGCCGGTCTCGGAGGCCGCGCCGAGCAGGGTGAAACGGTCGCCGAGCTTGTAGGAGCCGCTGAGGGTGGCGATGCTGGGCAGGGTCAGCGGCGCAACCGCGCCGGTGTCGCGGAAACGCGGATTGCCGGTGGCGGCGAACACCGCGGCGACGTTGCCGGGCACGCTGAAGTCGGCGCTACCGCGCACCTCATGGTCGATCTCGGAACGGTAGGAGAAACCCAGGGTGAAGCGGTCGGTCGGGCGCAGGTGCAGGCCCACGATCCAGCCCAGGCCGGTGTGGTCGCCCTTGACCACGGCCAGGCCGTCGGCGGACTGCGGCGCAAAGCCGGGCACGCCGCCGCCGGCGAGTGCGCTGCCGAAATCGATGGCATTGCTCAGTTCCGCCTCGGCACGCTCATAGATCACGCCGAGGCCGACCGAGAACCGGTCGCTGATCTCCAGCGCCGCGGACAGGGTCAGGTCGACCACTTTCAGTTCGGAATTGATCGCGTGGTAGCGGCCGACCCAGGTCGGCTCGTATTCGGTCTTCAGGCCGAACGGCGCGCTGACCATGGCGCCGACGGTCAGGCCGCTGTCGCCGAGCGGGAAGATCGCCGACAGCGCCGGGATCGGAGTGGTGCCGCCGGCGTCGCCGCCATCGCCGCCGGACAGCGCGGTGCCGAAGGCGGTGGTGCCGCCCCCGGAGAAGCTGGCGGAAAAATCCACGACGGTGACGTCGACCTGGACCGTGTTGCGATCGAACCGGGTCATCGCCGCGGGATTGTTGGCCACCACCGAGGCGTCGGATGGCGCCGATGAGGCGCCGGCAAACGCGCGACCCATCGCCTTGACGCTGTTTTCCTTGAGCTGGAACCCGGCGGCCCGCGCACCAGGCGCGAGCGCCAGCGCGGCAATGATGCCAAATGCGAGCGCGGACAGAGGGCGCAGGCGGGAGTGGCTGGGCATGTCGGTGTGGTCTCCGGGGCAGGGCAGTGTGTGTGCCAGGGGTCGTGCCGATCGCGGTGCTGGCGACCGGCTGCATCCACGCGACCGCGATCCAGACAGCCCTCCCCGGCGGCGCCGCGAGCGGCACTATACCGTGGCGTGTGGCGCAAGGCGGCGCTGCGGATCATGACGCCACGCGGTGCTCCCGGCCGGTGTCACTGAACGGGTATCGTGTCGTGTCCGCCGGGAGCCGCGCATGTTCGTGTCCATCCCCACCCGTGCCGGTCCCGGCCTGCGCTGGGCGACGCCGCTGCTGTTCTCCGTGCTCTGGCTGGCCTATCTCTGGGCCAGTACCCGGCCCGAAGGCGTCCAGCAGCAGCTGATGACGGACTGGGGCGCGCTCAGCGGCGGCGTGACCGCGGCCGACATGCTGCGCTCGTGGTCGGACGGCGGGCGCTGGCTGCGCCTGCTCAGCGCGCTGATGCTGCACGCCGACTGGGCCCACCTGCTGGGCAACCTCGTGTTCCTGCTGATCTTCGGCCTGCCGGCGGAGCGGGTGATGGGGCCCTGGCGGTTCGCGTTGCTGTTCCTGCTCGGCGGCGCGTTCGCCAACTTCATCGCGGTACTGGCGATCGGTGCCCCGGACCGGCTGGTGATCGGCGCCAGCGGCGCGGTGTCGGCGCTGATCGGTGCCTATCTGGCACTGTTTCCGCGGGCGCGGCTGGGGGTGGTGCTGCCGCTGGGGCTGTTCCTGGAGTTCGTGCGTGCCCCGGCCTCGCTGCTGATCGGCCTGTGGGCCGTATTGCAGGTGGTGTTCGCCTACATCGGCCCGGCGTTCGGGGAAATCGCCTGGTGGGCGCACATCGGCGGCTTTGTGTTCGGCATCTCTTTCGCGCTGCTGTCGCGCCGCGCGATCGCGCGGCGGCTGCGCAAGCGGCAGGGGTATTGAAGGCTTGCAGCCACGCTGTCGGTTCTATACTGCGCGCATGTCCAAGGCGCTCTACAAGGTCAGCTTCCTCAACCACGGCAAGGTCTACGAGCTGTACGCGCAGCGCGTGTCCAGCGGCGAGCTGTGGGGCTTCATCGACGTCGCCGAGCTGGTGTTCGACGTGCGCGACGGCATAGTCATCGACCCCACCGAGGAGCAGTTGCGCAGCGAGTTCGCCGACACCCGGGTGCTGCACTTGCCGATGCAGGGCGTGCTGCGGGTGGAACAGGTCGAACGCAAGGGCAAGGCCGCAATCCGCGACGCCGCCACCGGCGAGCAGGTGGTCACGCCGATCCACAGGCTGGCGCCGCTGCCGGCGAAACCGCGCTAGGCGAAGCGCCCGTCGCGCGCCCCTGACCGATCGACGCGTCCGGCGCGCATCTTTTCGCACGCGGCGCTCCTCCCTCCTTCCATGCACCGCGTATCTGCCGCGGAGCGTCCTAGAGGAAAGCCGCATTGACCCTGCTGTTGCTGATTGCCGCCGTGCTGCTGCTGGCCTATGCCAACGGCGCCAACGACAACTTCAAGGGCGTGGCCACGCTCTACGGCAGCGGCACCACCAGCTACCGGCGCGCGCTGGCCTGGGCCACGGTGGCGACCCTGGTTGGCTCGCTGCTGGCGCTGCTGCTGGCCAGCGGGCTGGTCGAGGCCTTCAAGGGCAAGGGCCTGGTGCCGGATGCGGTGGCGCTGGATCCGCTGTTCCTGCTTGCGGTGAGCCTGGGCGCGGCATCGACGGTGATGCTGGCGACGGCGACCGGCCTGCCGGTGTCCACGACTCACGCCCTGATCGGCGGCCTGGCCGGCGCCGGTCTGGTGGCGACCGGCGGGCAGATCGCCTGGCCGGCGCTGCTCAAGGCGTTCCTGCTGCCGATGCTGGTCAGCCCGCTGCTGTCGGTCCTGCTGACGCTGGGCCTGTATCCGCTGCTGCACCGGCTGCGGATCGCGCTGGGCGTGGAGCGCGACAGCTGCCTGTGCGTGGGCGGGCGCGACGAACCGGTGCGGATCGCGGCCGACGGCACGATGACGCTGGCACGCACCGGCGTGGTGGTCGCTACCGGGCGCGTGGGCGACTGCGTGCAGCGCTATTCCGGCCGCGTGTTCGGCTGGGAGGCCGGGCGCATGCTCGACGGCCTGCATTTCCTCAGCGGCGGCGCGGTCTGCCTGGCGCGCGGGCTCAACGACACGCCGAAGATCGTCGCCCTGCTGCTCGGCGCGCAGGCGCTGTCGCCACGCTTCGGGCTCGCCCTGGTCGCAGTCGCCATGGCGCTGGGCGGCGTGCTCAACGCGCGCAAGGTGGCCGACACCATCAGCCATCGCATCACCGCGATGACGCCCGGCCAGGGCCTGAGCGGCAACCTGGTCACCGCGCTGCTGGTGACCACTGCCAGCCGGCTGGGGCTGCCGGTGTCCACCACCCACGTCTCGGTCGGCGCGCTGTTCGGGATCGGGCTGGCCAACGGCACCGCGCGCTGGGCGGTGGTGCGCACCATCCTGCTCGCCTGGCTGACCACGCTGCCGCTGGGGGCACTGCTGGCGGCGCTGGTATACGCGCTGCTGCGTCTCGCCGGTTGATCGAAGCCGCGCCGCGTGTCAGCGGCGTTGTAGCGTCGACGCGCTGGCGACCGGCCGCTTGAGTTCGGCCAGCGCCGCGGCGATCGGCGCCTCGCCTTCGAGCACGTCGCCCGCATTGGCGCCCGCCAGTTCCTCATCGCCGCGCAGGTGGCCGGGCAGCAGCGCCTCGGCGAACTCCGACGGCGCGCTGGCGTCCGCGTTGTCCGGTTTCAACACCACGTCGGGCTCGATGCCGCGGGCCTGGATCGACTTGCCGTTGGGCGTGTAGTAACGCGCGGTGGTGAGCTTGACCAGGTCGCCGTTGTCCAGTGGCAGCACGGTCTGCACCGAGCCCTTGCCGAAGGTGCGGCTGCCAACCACGCGCGCGCGTCCGTTGTCGCGCAGCGCGCCGGCCAGCACCTCCGAGGCGCTGGCCGAACCGGCATCCACCAGCACCACCAGCGGCGCGCCGCCGAGACGGTCGCCCGGGGTGGCCGAGAATTGGGCGTCGCTGACCGCGATCCGGCCGCGGGTGCTGACGATGCTGCCGCGCTCGAGCAGGTCGTCGGCGACCTGCACCGCCGCGGTCAGC
>JALZMP010000154.1 GCA_030858145.1 Pseudomonadota bacterium | reverse complement strand
GCACTGGCCAGCGCGATCGGCGTTCTGACCGCGGGCGGGGTGTACCTGCTGCTGCGTTCGCGCAGTTTCGACCTGATCCTCGGGCTGACCCTGCTGTCGTATGCGACCAACCTGCTGATCTTCTCGGCAGGACGGCTGGTCGTCGGCAAGCCGGCGGTGCTCGATGCCGGCACCGCCGCGACCCTGGCCAACCACGCCGACCCGTTGCCACAAGCCCTGGTGCTGACCGCGATCGTGATCGCATTCGCGATGACCGCGGTGATGATCGTGATCGCGATCCGCAGCCGCGCCGACAATGGCAGCGACCATATCGATGCCGGTGGTGAGAGCATGCCGGTCGAGGGCATGCCTGCCGAGGGCGTGCCCGCCGAAAGCATGCCGGTCGAGGACGTGCCTGCCGAAAGCATGCCGTCCGAAGGCTTGCAGTCCGATGGCATGCAGTCCGGCGGCGTGCACCAGGAGGGCGTGCGTTGATCGCCCATCTGCCCGTGCTGGCGGTGGTGCTGCCGCTGCTGACCGCGGCGGTCTTGCTGATGGTCGAACGGCGCGGGATCGTGGCGCAGCGCGCGGTGAGCGGTGCCGGCCTGGCGGCGCTGCTGGCGGTCGCGGTGGCATTGCTTGTTCAGGCGGACGCGGGCGTGATCGGGATCTATCTGGTCGGCGACTGGCCGGCTCGGCTCGGCATCGCGCTGGTCGCGGACCGCCTGAGCGCGCTGCTGGTGCTGACCACGGCGCTGCTCGGCGTGGCCTGCCTGCTGCACGCGAGCGCGGGCTGGGACCGGCGCGCGATGCACTTCCACGCGCTGTTCCATTTGCAGCTGGCCGGCCTCAATGGCGCGTTCCTGACCGGCGACCTGTTCAACCTGTTCGTGTTCTTCGAGGTGCTGCTGATCGCCTCCTACGGGCTGATGCTCAGCGGCGGACACGGGGCGCGGATGCGCGCGGGGCTGCATTACGTGGTGTTCAACATCACCGCTTCGACCTTGTTCCTGATCGCGCTGGGCCTGCTGTACGGGCTGCTGGGCACCCTCAACATGGCCGAGATGGCGCTGCGGGTGGCGCAGGCCGGCGCGGGCGATGTCGCGCTGATCCGCGCCGCCTCGGGCGTGCTGCTGGTGGTGTTCTGCGCCAAGGCCGCGCTGCTGCCGCTGTACCTGTGGCTGCCGAAAGCGTACGCGCGCGCGCCGGCGGCGGTGGCGGCGCTGTTCGCGATCATGACCAAGGTCGGCGTGTACGCGGTGCTGCGGGTCTACACGCTGGTGTTCGGCAGCGAGGCCGGCGCGCTGGCCGGCTGGGCGTGGCAATGGCTGCTGCCGGCCGGCGGCGTCACCCTGGTGCTGGCGACGCTCGGGGCGTTGGCGGCGTCGGGCATGCGCATGCTGGTCGCCTACCTGGTGATCGCCTCGGCGGCGACGTTGTTCATCGCGTTCGCGCTGGCCACGCCCGACACCGTGGCGGCGGGACTTTATTACCTGGTGCACAGCACCTTCGTCACCGCGGCGTTGTTCCTGATCGTGGATCTGATCCGCCAGCAGCGCGGTCCGGTCGGGGATTTTCTCGACCGTGCCGGACCCTTGCGGAATGCGCCGCTGCTGGGGCTGCTGTTCGCGGCGGCAGCGGTGTCGGTGGCCGGGTTGCCGCCGCTGTCGGGCTTCCTCGGCAAGGTGATGCTGCTCGACGCGGTGCCGGTGGGCCCGCGTGGGTGGATCTGGGCGGTCGTGCTGTTGACCAGCCTGATGACCCTGGTCGCGCTGGCACGCACCGGCAGCCAGGTGTTCTGGCGTGCGCAGGAATGGCCCGACGATGTCCGCGTGCCGGCCGCGCCGCAGCGACTGCAGGTCGCCGCTGCCGCGCTGCTGCTCGCCTACGGCCTCGGCCTGACCGTGTGGGGCGCGCCGGTGCTGCGCTACACCCGCGCCGCGGCCGAACAACTGCTGGCGCCGGGCGCTTACCTCGATGCCGCCCGAGATGCCACGCCACAACTGAGGAGGCCATCGCCATGAAGCGCTTCCTGCCCTCGCCGCCGCTGAGCGTGGCCGTGTTCCTGCTGTGGCTGCTGCTGGTCGCCGACTTCGGTGTCGGCCAGATCGTGCTGGCCGCGATCCTCGCGCTGGTGCTGCCGTTGCTGGCCGGCCTGCTGCAACCCGAGCGTGCGCATTTCGGCCGCACGCTGATGATCCTGGTGCTGATCCGCCGCGTGCTGTGGGACATGCTGTTGTCGAACATCGAAGTGGCGCGGCGCATCCTCGGCCCCGAGCGCGTGCTGACCCCGGCGTTCGTGTGGCTGCCGCTGGAATTGACCAGCATCCACGGCATCACCGCGCTGGCCAGCATCATCACCCTGACCCCGGGCACGCTGTCGGCCGAACTCAGCGAGGATCGCCGCCATCTGCTGGTGCACTGTTTCAACCTGGCCGACGCCGAGGCGCTGCTGGCCAACATCAAGTCGCGCTATGAGGCGCCGCTGAAGGAGATATTCCGGTGATTTATCCAGGGATGATCATCGGCGGGATGATCCACGGCGGCCTGAACAATAGCGGGGTGGTCAATGCCGGAGTGCTCGATGGCGGAGCCCTCGATACGGCCGTGCTGGTGGCGCTGTCCGCGGTCGGGCTGGCGATGCTGCTGAGCCTGTGGCGTTTGCTGCGCGGGCCGACCGTGCCTGACCGCATCCTCGCGCTGGACACGCTGTACATCAACACCATCGCCGCGTTGATCCTGTTCGGGATGCACATGAGATCGTCGATCCATTTCGAGGCTGCGCTGATCATCGCGATGCTCGGCTTCGTCGGCACGGTGATGCTCAGCAAGTACGTGCTGCGCCGGGACATCGTCGAATGAACCCGGTCATCGAATGGCTGCTGGTGGCGCTGCTGGCGGTCGGCAGTTTCTTCGTGCTGGTCGGCTCGCTGGGCCTGGTCAAGCTGTCGGAATTCTTCAAGCGCCTGCACGGACCGACCAAGGCGAGCACGCTTGGCGTCGGCTGCATCCTTATCGCCTCGATCGGCTACCACGCGCTGCTCGGCGACGGCTTGGGATTGCGCGAAATCCTGATCACCCTGTTCCTGTTCATCACCGCGCCGATCAGCGCGCACCTGATGGCGCGCGCGGCGCTGCAGCTGACGCCCGACCAGCGTCCCGAGCAACCGGCGGCCGATACCGCTTCGCTGTCGGACGCGGTCGATCACCAGCATGAATCCATCGACGACGCCGCCAGGACCGGGCGCTCCCCCGATCGCTGACGGCGCTCGCCGATGCGGCCGTTGTCAGCCGCGGATGAACAGCAGTTCGAACGCCATCCAGCCGGCGAAGGCCAGCAACAGGATGCCGCCCTCGCCCTTGCCGATGCGCAGATCACCGCGCAGCATCGGCACCAGCATCAACGCGAACACCAGTGCCGCCGGCAGTTCAAAGCGTACGAACGAGGCCGGCAGGGCGACGCTGCCCAGCGCGGCCATGCCGCCGACCACCACCAGCAGGTTGAACAGGCTCGAACCGATCACGTGGCCGGCGACAAGATCGCCCTGGCCGCGCCGCGCCGCGGCGATCGCGGCGGCGACCTCGGGCAATGCGGTGCCGATCGCCACCGGCAACAGGCCGGTCAGCAGCGGCGTCAGCCCGAGCGACAGGCCGATACCCGGCGCCTGCTGCACCACCATGCGAGAGCCGTAATACAGCAACGCGGCTGCGACCACGAAGCGGATCAGATTCAGCGCGAGGTCGTTGCGCGTCTGCGCGAAGCCTTCCAGCTCCGCGCGCAGCTCCGGAGTTTCCTGTCGGGTGCGCATCAACGCGAACGCGATCACAGCGACAAAGGCCAGCAGCATGCCGAACCCTTCGATGCGCGACAGGGTGCCGTCGATCCCGAGCACGATCACCGCCAGCGTGGCCAGGACCAGCGAAATCAGCATCGGCGACAGCGCGCGCCACTGGATCAGCAGCGGGGCGGCCAGTGCGGCCGCGCCCAGGGTCAGGCCGAAGTTGACGACGTTGCTGCCGACCGCATTGCCCAGCGCCAGCGCCGGCTGGCCGCGTGCGACCGCGTGCAGGTTGACGGCCAGTTCCGGCAGCGAGGTTCCGAACGCCACCAGCACCAGCCCGGTGATGAACGGCGAAAACCCGAACCGCCGCGACAAGCCCGACGCCCCCTTGATGATCGAGTCGCCGCCCAGGCCGAGCAGCACCAGGCCGAGCACGAAC
>JALZMP010000151.1 GCA_030858145.1 Pseudomonadota bacterium | reverse complement strand
CCACCCACCGGCGCCACCAGCACGCCGCCGGGCGCGAGCTGCGCGGTGAGCGCGTCGACCAGCGCCGGCGCACCCGCAGTCACCAGGATGCCGTCATAGGGGCCGTGTTCGGGCCAACCGATGCGGCCGTCGTCGTGCTTGCTGCGGATGTCGAGGCCGAGCGCACGGAAGCGCTTGCGCGCGATCCGCAGCAGTTCCCCGATCCGCTCGACCGTGTACACCTCCAGCCCCAATGCCGCGAGGATGGTGGCCTGGTAGCCGGAGCCGGTGCCGATCTCGAGTACCTTCCGCGGCGCGGTGGCATCGGTCTGGATGCCGTCCGAAAACAGCGCCTCGGTCATCCGCGCCACCACCCACGGCTGGGAGATGGTCTGGCCATGGCCGATCGGCAGCGCGGTGTCCTCGTAGGCGCGCGTGGCCAGGGCCTCGTCGATGAACAGGTGGCGCGGCACGGTGCGGATGGCGTTGAGGACGCGCTCGTCGCGGATCCCATCGCTACCACCGCTGCCCGCGCGCAGGCGCTCGATCAGGCGGTCACGCACCCGTTGCGACGTCATCCCCATGCCGACCACCTCGGGTCTCATCCGCAGCCGGGCGGTCATGCCGGACGCTCTGCATGCAGCGCGGCTTCCAGCCCGCCGACCCAGCTCGCCACCTGCTCCAGGGCCTGGTAGCGGGTCAGGTCGCCCTGGATCGGGGTGATCGAGATGTGCCGGGTGCGCACCGCATGGAAATCGGTGCCCGGGCCGGCATCCTGCTCGGGGCCGGCGGCGCCGATCCACCACCAGGTGCGCCCGCGCGGATCCTCAAGCGGCACACAGGGCTCGGCGCGGTGGCGATTGCCCAGGCGGGTGACCTCGAAGCCCTCGACCTCGTCCCAGGCGATGTCGGGTACGTTGACGTTGAGGATGGTGTCTGCCGGCAGCGGGTCGGCACGCAGGCGGGCCACGATCTCGACCGCCGCGCGCGCGGCGGTTTCGTAGTGGCGGCCGCGGTGGTCGGGCGTGACCAGCGACATCGCCACCGCGGGCAGGCCGAGGAAGCGCCCCTCCATCGCCGCGGCGACGGTGCCGGAATAGATCACGTCGTCGCCCAGGTTGGCGCTGTTGTTGATGCCGGACACCACGATGTCGGGTTCCAGCTCGAGCATGCCGGTGATCGCCACGTGCACGCAGTCGGTCGGCGTGCCGTACACGCGCCAGGTGCAGTCGTCGATCGGCACCACCCGCAACGGCATGTCCAGGGTCAGCGAGTTGCTGGCCCCGGAGCGGTCCCGGTCGGGTGCGACCACCAGGACGTCGTGGCCCGCCTTGCGCAGCCCCTCGGCCAGGATGCGGATGCCCGGTGCGCCCACGCCGTCGTCGTTACTGACCAGGATTCTCATTCGGAAGGGCGCTGCATGAAGACGTTCCGGGCCTCTCGTGGATCGGATGCGGTCATGATAGCGGAAGCCGGCGGCTGCTCCGACCCCGCGCCAGCCATACATCATCCGCGCTAGGCTTGGACGCATGATCGGGAAGCGGATGCCGCCGCCGGGCGAGGAGGACGAAGACGACGACGGCGCGCTGTTCCGCGCCGCGATCGGACCGGTGACGCCACTGCCGCAAGTGCCGGAGCCGCCGACCAAGCCGAAGCCACCGGCACGCGCCGGCATGGCCGAGCGCGACGAGGCGGAGGCGTGCGAGGCGTACAGGCGCGGTGCCGTGGACGAAGCGTTCCGGCTCGAGCGCGGCGACGTGCTCAATTATCGCCGCGACCACGTCGCGCCGCGGCTCCTGCGGCGCTTGGCGCGGGGCGACTATGCAGCACAGGACGAACTCGACCTGCACCACGTGGACGCGCGCCAGGCCGAGGCACGCCTGCGACGCTTCCTTGCCGATGCGCGCGCGGCCGGCCTGGCCTGCGTGCGCGTCGTCCACGGCAAGGGCTTGCACTCCGACGACAGCCTGCCGGTCCTGAAGAACGTGGTCGACCGCATCCTGCGCCAGCGCGCGGACGTGCTGGCGTTCCATTCCGCGCCCGCCGCCCAGGGCGGCACGGGGGCGGTGCTGGTGCTGCTGGCGGCGGGGTGACCTCGTCGCGCGCGGTTTACTCTGACTTCACACGTTTTGTCGGTGGATGCACCCACTGCACGGTGATGCCGCGACGACGTGCAATCCGCTCTACATACCCAATGTACTCGGCGTCCTGCTCGAAGCGGACCTCGCCCGGGCTCAGCGTGCGTTCTGGCTCGACATAAGCACGCCTGTCCTGTGTGCTTGCGCAGGCGGACAGCCCCAGAATCAACAACGAAAACGTGAGCAAACGCAACGGTATCGACATGGCCGTCCTCCGGTTGCGGCGCCCTCTGGCGCCCGAACGCCAGCCTGCAGGCCGGACGCCCAATTCCGTTTATACGCTGCTCGACGCGGCGTTCCAGTCGAGGACAGCCTGATCCGACGAGCGGTAGTATTTGGCGGCACCGGCGTCGCGCAGGTCGCCGATTTCTGCCAGCACTGTGGTCGCGTAACCCCCGGGCGGCAGCACGAATCCGAGTTCCAGCACGTCTCCGCCCTGCCACGCCCAGGCAAGCTCCCGGGGCTGCAGCCGGGTCGCACGTCGCTCCTGGCGCATGCCCGCCTGCTCGATGCCCTGGCGCAGCGCGAGGGATTCGACATCGCCGAGTGTCGCCTCCTCCAGCACTCGCGCCGTGCCGCTGGTGCGCAGTTCGCCACGACCCCACAGCGGCGCGCTCGGATGGATGTCGAACGCCGCCAGCCGAGCGGCCAGAAGCTCGCTCCAGGGTTCGGGACCAAACACGCTGCGGCTGCCATCGAGCACCCAGACCTCGCCCTCGAGCCCCCGGTTCCACGACCCGTCCTGCAAACGGGCGGCCAGCACCCGGTTGAACAGCGCCGAGCGCGCCGCCGACAGCAGGTGGGTGCGCTCCTCGCGGCGCACGCGCCGCCTGCCCTGAAGGTCCGCACCTGGATGTGCGGACTCCTGCGAAGGATTCGCATGACGAAACATCGCCAGCGCCTTGTCGACGTTGCCCGCGCCGTGGCCGAAGCGCTGACCACCGAAGAAGTTGGGCACGCCGTTGGTGGCGATCTCCTGCAGCCGGCGCTCGATCGATGCGGCGTCGCCGTGCACGTCGCGCAGCAGCAGCCGGAAGCGGTTGCCGGCGTGTGCGCCGCGCGGCAATTTCCTGGCATGCCAGGCTTGGCTCAAGACCCGCAGTCGTTGCTCCGGGTTGAGCCCGGCGGCTGCCGATTCCAGTGTGTCCAGCGGCGGCGCCTGGCGCTTGGGCAGGTGCACGCTGTATCGCTGCCGGGTCAGAGCATGGCGGTCCTTCATGCCGGCATAGCCAACCGCGGAAACCGGCACGCCCGCCCAGTCGGCGAGCCGCTGCGCCGCGTGCTGGGTGGTCATCGCGCGCTTCTCGACCTCGAGCAGCAGGTGTTCGCCGTCGCTGCTGGGCGCAAATGCCTCGATCTCATCGACGATGAAATCCTCCGGCACGCTGCGCAGGGTGGCGGACATCACGGCGTCGCCGTGCGCGTGCGCCGATCCGGGCAGGCTCATGCCCGCAACAGCAGGCAGACCGCGAGCGCCGCGATGCCCTCGCCGCGCCCGGTGAAGCCCAGCCGCTCACTGGTGGTGGCCTTGAGGCTGATCGCATCGAGCCCCACGCCGAGTTCCCCGGCGATGCAGGCGCGGATCGCTTCGGCCTGCGGCGCGATCTTCGGCAGCTCGCAGACCACGGTGAGGTCGGCATTGCCCAGCCGCCAGCCACGCGTCTGGAGCAATTCCTGGCACCGGCGCAGCAGGACCCGGCTGTCCACGTCCTTCCACCTGGGATCGGAAGGCGGGAAGTGCGCGCCGATATCGCCCAGTGCCAGCGCCCCCAGCATCGCGTCGCACAAGGCATGCAACACCACGTCGCCGTCGCTATGTGCCAGCAGCCCGCGTTCGTGCGACACACGCACCCCTCCCAGCATCACATGGTCGCCGTCGCCAAAGGCATGGACGTCGAAACCCTGCCCGATGCGCACGTCGCTCATTGCGGCGGCGCCGGCAGCGCAAGCACGAGGGATCGCATGGTCGTCATCTATGAAGCCTCCGGTGCGAGGCGCCGCGTCAAGGCGTACTCGAACCATGCCAGGTCCGCCGGCGTGGTGATCTTGAGATTGTCGTCCGCGCCCTCGACCAGCAGTGGTCGATGGCCCTGGCGCTCCATGGCCATCGCTTCGTCGGTGACCACGGCACCTGACTCGCGCGCGGCCTCGAGCGCACGCGTGAGCTGCAGGCGACGGAACAATTGCGGCGTCAGCGCGCGCCACAGGCGCTCGCGCGGCTCGGTGCGGTCGATGCCACCGTCGTCGCCGGCGCGCTTGAGCGTGTCGCGGACGGGCGCGGCGAGGATCGCGCCGACCGGATCGTCGCGACCACGTTCGAGCAGGGCGTCGAGGTCTGCCAATGCCAGGTTCGGGCGCGCGGCATCGTGCACCAGCACGAAGTCGTCCGCGCGCACGCTGTCGGGCAGCGCGAAGAGGCCGGCCAGCACCGAATCCGCGCGCGCTTGCCCGCCGCTGCAGACCAGTAGCGGCCGGCCCTCGAAGCTGTTCCAGCCTGGCCAATGCGCATCCCCGGCCGCCAGGGAGACCACCGCAGCCTCGATCGCAGGATGCGCGAACAGGGCGCGCAGGGTATGCGCCAGCAACGGCTCGCCTGCCACCGTGAGGTACTGCTTGGGCACCTCGCCACCGAAACGCGCGCCGCGCCCAGCCGCCGGCACCACCGCCCAGGTCACGGCGCGGGTCCCACGTCGTCGGCGGGCGCGTCGGCAGGCGGCGTGCGCTCGACCACGCGGTAGAAGGTCTCGCCGGGCCGGATCATGCCCAGCTCACTGCGCGCGCGCTCCTCGATCGCGGCTTCGCCGGACTTGAGGTCGGCGACCTCCGCGGCCAGCGCAGCGTTGCGCGCTTGCAGTCCGCTGTTCTGCCGCGCCTGCTGCTCGACCTGCGCCCGTAGTGCCGCGACTTCGCGGGTGCCGCCGTTGCCCAGCCACAGCCGGTACTGCAGCCATGTCAGCAGCACCACGAGCAGCAGCAGGACGATCCGCAGCATGCGCATCGCGGTCGTGACCCGTCAGCGCCGCAGCGACACGAACGCGTCGCGGCCGGCGAACTGGGCACCCTCGCCCAGCGCCTCCTCGATACGCAGCAGCCGGTTGTACTTGGCGACGCGGTCGCTGCGGCACAGGGAGCCGGTCTTGATCTGGGTCGCGGTCGTGGCCACGGCGATGTCGGCGATGGTGGTGTCCTCGGTCTCGCCGGAACGGTGCGAGACCACGGCCGCGTAACCGGCGGCGTCCGCCATGGCGATCGCCTCCAGTGTCTCGGTCAGGGTACCGATCTGGTTGACCTTGACCAGGATTGCATTACCGACACCGCGCTCGATGCCTTCCCTGAAAATGCGCGGATTGGTGACGAACAGGTCGTCGCCCACCAGTTGCACCTTGTTGCCCAGACGCTGGGTCAGCTGCTTCCAGCCATCCCAGTCGTCCTCGCCCATGCCGTCCTCGATGCTGACGATCGGGTACTGCGTGCACCAGTCGGCGAGGAAGTCGACGAACTGCCCGGCCGTCAGGCGCCTGCCCTCGCCGACCAGGTGATACTTGCCATTGTCGTGGAATTCGCTGGAGGCGACGTCGAGGCCGAGCAGGACATCGTCGCCGGCCCGGTAGCCGGCCTTGCCGATGGCCTCGAGGATGGTGTCGAGCGCCTCGACATTGCTGCGGAGATCAGGCGCGAAACCGCCCTCGTCACCGACCGCGGTGCTCAGGCCGTGGCCCTTCAACACCGACTTGAGCGCGTGGAAGATCTCGGTGCCGGCGCGCAACGACTCCGAGAACGAGGCGAAGCCGACCGGCAGCACCATGAATTCCTGGAAGTCGACGTTGTTGTCGGCGTGTGCGCCGCCGTTGATGATGTTCATCATCGGCAAAGGCAGCACCGGTGCACGGTCACCCGCGAGCTGCTCCCACAGCGCCACGTGCTTCGACGCCGCCACCGCATGCGCGTTGGCCAGCGACACGCCGAGCAACGCGTTGGCGCCGAGGCGGCCCTTGTTCTCGGTGCCGTCGAGGTCGATCAGCCGTTTGTCCAGCGCTGCCTGGTCTTGCGCGTCGAAACCGGCCAGCGCCTGCGCGATCGCGCCATTGACGTTGGCCACGGCATTGCGCACGCCCTTGCCGCCATAGCGGGTCCGGTCGCCGTCGCGCAGCTCAACCGCTTCCTTGGCGCCGGTGGACGCGCCCGAGGGCACCATCGCGCGGCCGAAGCTGCCGTCGGCCAGCGTCACTTCCGCTTCCAGCGTCGGGTTGCCACGTGAATCAAGAATTTCGCGGGCGTGGATGGAGGTGATCGTGGTCATGGTGTGGTGGGGTTCTCTGGGGTGATGTCTAAAAGTGGCGCGTCCGGGCGATGACGAAGTGCGCCATCAGCAGGTGAGCCTGGGCATCCGTGCGTGCAGCGGACCCATGCCAACCCTACACATCGGTGGATTCAAGGAAACCGTGTCGTTTCGCGACCTGGTCAAGTTCGAGCAATGTCTCCAGCAACCCGTGCATGCCCCGCAGGGGCCAGGCGTTGGGGCCGTCACTCAGCGCCTTGGCGGGATCCGGATGCGTCTCCATGAACAGCCCTGCGATGCCGACGGCGACCGCAGCGCGCGACAGCACCGGCACGAACTCGCGCTGGCCGCCGCTGGAGCTGCCCTGCCCGCCCGGCAGCTGCACCGAATGGGTGGCGTCGAATACCACCGGGCAACCGGTCTCGCGCATGACCGCAAGGCTGCGCATGTCGCTGACCAGGTTGTTGTAGCCGAAGCTGACACCGCGCTCGCAGACCAGGATGTCGGGGTTGCCGGTTGCCTTGGCCTTCTCGACCACAGGTTTCATGTCCCAGGGCGAGAGGAACTGGCCCTTCTTGATGTTGACCGGCTTGCCGGCGGCGCAGACCTTGCGGATGAAGTCGGTCTGGCGCACCAGGAAGGCCGGCGTCTGCAGCACGTCGACGACGCTTGCGACCTCGTCGATCGGCGTGTACTCGTGTACATCAGTCAGCACCGGCACGCCGAGCTGGCGCTTCACTTCACCCAGCACGCGCAGGCCCTCCTCCATGCCCGGGCCGCGGAAGCTGGTGCCCGAGGTGCGGTTGGCCTTGTCGAAGCTGGACTTGAAGATGAAGGGGATGCCGAGCGCAGAGGTAATCTCCTTGAGCCGGCCGGCGACGTCGAGCTGCAGCTGCTCCGATTCGACCACGCATGGACCGGCGATCAGGAAGAACGGCCGGTCCAGGCCGATGTCGAATCCGCAGAGCTTCATCATGTCTTCCGCAAACAAAGCCCCTGTCCCGCGTACGGGAGAGGGGTTGGGGTGGGGGTGAGTGGCTCGCGAGGAGCGCACTCATCCGGCGCTGCGCGCCACCTCGCTCCGCGCCCCGGCCCTCGCGGTGACGCGAGGGCGTTCATCGGGACGCGAGCCAATGGCTCGCAGGCGTCCCTCTTCACACCGCGAGCGAGAGAAGGGCTGATCAACCTCGTCACGCGCTCGCCTCCTTCAACAGCCGCCCGCCGGCCTCGCCGGCATTGACCTTGTACTCGCGCGCGGCGCGGATGAAACCGACGAACAGCGGATGGCCATGGCGCGGGGTGGACTGGAACTCGGGATGCGCCTGGCATGCGATGAACCAGGGGTGGTCCGGCAATTCGACCATCTCCACCAGCAGGTCGTCCATCGACTTGGCCGCGATCACCAGCCCGGCATCCTCCAGCTGGGTGCGGTAGCGGTTGTTGAACTCGTAGCGATGGCGGTGGCGTTCGCCGACTACATCCTGGCCGTACAGCTCGCGCGCCAGGGTGCCGGGTGTGAGCCGCTGCTCCTGCAGGCCCAGACGCATGGTGCCACCCAGGTCGCTGTCCTCGCTGCGGCGTTCGACCTCGCCGCTGGCGGTCCGCCATTCGGTGATCAGGCCGATCACCGGATGCGGGGTACGGCGGTCATTTTCGGTGCTGTTGGCGCCTTCCAGACCAGCGAGATGCCGCGCGACATCGACCACCGCCGCCTGCATGCCGTAGCAGATGCCGAAGTATGGCAATCGCTGTTCGCGCGCGTGGCGCGATGCCAGCACCTTGCCCTCGAAGCCGCGGTCGCCGAAGCCACCGGGCACCAGAATGCCGTCGACGCCGGCCAGTGCCTTGTCCGCGCCGTCGCGCTCGATGTCCTGCGACTCCAGCCACTTCAGGTTGACCCGCGTGCGCTGGCGGATGCCGCCGTGCTTGAGTGCCTCGCCCACCGACTTGTAGGCGTCCTTGTGGTCGACGTACTTGCCGACCACGGCGATCGTCACTTCGTCGATCGGCTGTTCCGAGGCGTCGATCACCGCCTGCCAGTCGGACAGGTCGGTCTCGGCGGCTGCCCTGCCCTCCAGGCGCAGGTGATCGAGCACGATCTGGTCCAGGCCCTGGGCGTGCAGCCACATCGGGATCTTGTAGATGTTGTCAAGGTCGACGGCGGAGATCACCGCCTTCTCCGGCACGTTGGTGAACGAGGCGATCTTGCGGCGCTCACCGTCAGGCAGTGGTTGCTCACTGCGGCACAGCAGAATGTCAGGCTGGATGCCGATCGAGCGCAGCTCCTTGACCGAGTGCTGGGTCGGCTTGGTCTTGAGTTCGCCGGCGGCGGCGATGAACGGCACCAGGGTGAGGTGGATGAACACCGCCTTGTCCGGGCCGCGCTCGGTGCGGATCTGGCGGATCGCTTCCAGGAACGGCAGCGACTCGATGTCGCCGACGGTACCGCCGATCTCCACCAGCGCGACATCGAAGCCCTCGGTGGCGGCGTCGATGCAGCGCTTGATCTCGTCGGTGATGTGGGGGATCACCTGCACGGTGGCGCCCAGGTAGTCGCCACGGCGCTCCTTGCGGATCACGTTCTCGTAGATCTTGCCGGTGGTGATCGAATTGAGGCCACTGAGGTGGACGCTGACGAAGCGCTCGTAGTGGCCAAGGTCGAGGTCGGTCTCGGCGCCATCATCGGTGACGTAGACCTCGCCGTGCTGGAACGGGCTCATGGTGCCCGGATCGACGTTGATGTACGGATCCAGCTTCATCATCGTCACCCGCAGGCCGCGGGCCTCGAGGATGGCGGCCAGCGACGCGGCCGCGATGCCCTTGCCCAGGGATGACACCACGCCGCCGGTCACGAACACGAGCGGGGTCACGGCGGCGGGGGCGGTCATGGCTGCACCAGGTCTCGAAAGCAGCATTCTACCGGCTGGCCCGGCGTGCCGCGAATCGCGACCCGGGCGGCCGTCGATCGCGCAGCGCCGGCCTGCAACAACAACGCCCCGGCGGGCCGGGGCGTTGCGGGGGAGTGCCCGGCATGCTCAGCCCGGCATGTTTTCCTCTTCCTCTTCCTCTTGCACCTCGATATTGGCGCGGCGCTGGACCTGGTCTGCAAGCGCCTTGGCCTCGTCGGCCGCCGCGCGTGCCTCCTGCGCCGCAAGTGCGGCACTGGTCGCCTCGTCCTGGGTCGCATTCTTTGCCCTCTCCGCCGCCGCCCGGGCCCGGTCCGCCGAAATTCTCGCGGCAGCCGCATCGCGGTCGGCGATCACTTCGGCGTTGCCACTGGTCTGGTCGGCCGCCGCGCGCGCCGCTTGGGCCGCCTGCTCCGCGCGTTCCGCGTCTTGCATGGCAGCTTCGGCGCTCTGGTTCCGGGTTGGTGTCTGCGCAGCCGCGAGGCCCGTTGCGGTGACCATGGCGCAGGCCAGGGCAAGCAGCGGCAGGAATAATGATGATCGATGATGCATGCGCAGCCTCCTTCAGGGATCTACAGCGGTAGTCCTCGCAGATTGCACCTGCAGGCGTGAAGGCCGCATCTGCGTATGGGAGGGCGGTTCTAAAAAAAAGACGCCCCGTCACCGGGGCGTCGCATTTGCCCCACCGGTCCACCCCCTTCCTCCGGCTGTCGGCGCGCGGGACCGTCGTTCAGCCGGCATACTGTTCACCGCCCTGACCTGAATGATGCGATGACCGCACGCTACAACGCCGCCGACATCGAGGTGCTGTCCGGGCTCGACCCGGTCCGGCGCCGCCCCGGCATGTACACCGACACCACGCGCCCCAACCACCTCGCGCAGGAGGTGGTGGACAACTCGGTCGACGAAGCGCTGGCCGGGCATGCGCGCGAGATCGAGGTGGTGCTGCACGCCGACGGCAGCTGCGAGGTCGGCGACGATGGACGCGGCATGCCGGTCGACCTGCATCCGGAAGAGAAGGTCCCCGGCGTCGAGCTGATCCTCACCCGGCTGCATGCCGGCGGCAAGTTCAACAACCGAAACTACACTTTCTCCGGTGGCCTGCACGGCGTCGGTGTCAGCGTGGTCAATGCGTTGTCGCGCAGGCTCGAGGTGTTCATCAAGCGCGACGGCTACGAGTACCACATGGCCTTCGCCGGGGGCGAGCGCACTTCGGCGCTGCAGACCGTCGGCACGGTAGGCCGGAAGAACACCGGCACCCGGCTGCGCTTCTGGCCGGATCCGCAATACTTCGACACGCCCAGGTTCGCACTGCGCGCGCTCAAGCACCTGCTGCGGGCCAAGGCCGTGCTGTGCCCCGGGCTAACGGTGACACTGTTGGACGAAGCCAGCGGCGAGCGCTTGCAGTGGCGTTACCAGGACGGCCTGCGCGACTACCTGCTGGGTGAGCTTGCCGGCGCCCCGCTGCTGCCCCCGGAACTGTTCGTCGGCCACCAGGCCCGGGACACCGAGATCGTCGACTGGGCGGTGGCCTGGGTGCCGGACGGAGAGCTGGTGCAGGAAAGCTACGTCAACCTGATTCCCACGGCCCAGCACGGCACGCACGTCAACGGCCTGCGCACCGGATTCACCGACGCGCTGCGCGAGTTCTGCGATTTCCGCAACCTGCTGCCGCGCGGCGTCAAGCTGGCGCCGGAGGACGTCTGGGACCGGGTCGCCTTCGTGCTCAGCGTCAAGATGACCGACCCGCAGTTTTCCGGCCAGACCAAGGAGCGGCTGTCCTCGCGCCAGGCCGCGGGTTTCGTCGAGGGCGTCGCCCACGACGCGTTCTCGCTGTGGCTCAACCAGCACACCGAACTCGGCGAACGCATCGCACAGCTGGCGATCGAGCGCGCCAGTGCGCGGCTGAAGACCGAGAAGCAGGTCACCCGCAAGAAGGTCACCCAGGGTCCGGCGTTGCCGGGCAAGCTCGCCGACTGCATCTCGCAGGACCTCTCGCGCACCGAGCTGTTCCTGGTCGAGGGCGACTCCGCCGGCGGCAGCGCCAAGCAGGCGCGCGACAAGGACTTCCAGGCCATCCTTCCGTTGCGGGGAAAAATCCTCAACACCTGGGAAGTCGCTTCCGGCGGCGTGCTGGCGTCGAACGAGGTGCACGACCTCGCCGTCGCCATCGGCTGCGATCCGGGCAAGGACGACATCTCCGGCCTGCGCTACGGCAAGGTCATCATCCTCGCCGACGCCGACTCCGACGGCCTGCACATCGCCACCCTGCTCACCGCGCTGTTCCTGATGCACTTCCCCGCCCTTGTGGCGGCCGGCAACATCTTCGTGGCGATGCCACCGCTGTTCCGCATCGACGTCGGCAAGCAGGTGTTCTACGCGCTGGACGAGGAGGAGAAGCGCCTGCTGCTGGAGAAGATCGCGCGCGAGAACATGAAAGGCACGATCAACGTCACCCGCTTCAAGGGCCTGGGCGAGATGAACCCGCAGCAGCTGCGCGAGTCCACCGTCCACCCCGACACACGCCGACTGGTGCAGCTGACCAACGAGGACGACGCCGGCACCCGCTCGCTGATGGACATGCTGCTGGCCAAGAAGCGTGCGGGGGATCGCCGGCAGTGGTTGGAGCAGAAGGGGGATCTGGCGACGTTGGAGGTTTGAGCCGGCTAGTTGTTGTCGTCAGCCGTGGCGACGGCAGCGGCATCATTACCCCGGGAATATCCGCTTGGCGCGGCGACGCTGGAGGTCTGGCTTCCCTCACCCCAACCCCTCTCCCGCACGCGGGAGAGGGGCTTGAAGCACGGTCTCCCCATTTCCTTCTCCGGTACGGGAGAGAGGCAACCGGGACGAGAGGCTGCGGGGACCAGAGGGTGGAAGCAGTGCCTGGACCTAGCCCCTCTCCCGCGTGCGGGAGAGGGGTTGGGGTGAGGGTGTTACAGCACCCCCTCCAGCAGGTGCCGGATCACCGCCTGCAGGCGCAATGCCTCCGCCTCGTCGTATTCGAAGCTGTCCTCGACCATGTAGCAGCGCTGGCTCACCTCCAGCTGCACTGCCTCGATGCCGGCCGCCGGATTGCCGTAATGACGGGTGATGTGGCCGCCCTGGAAGCGGCCATTGGCGACCCAGTTGTAGCTGTCCTGCGCCGCCAGCACCGACTCGAGCCGCGCCTGCAGCGCGGGTGAACAGCTTGCACCGCCTGCGGTGCCGAGGTTGAGATCGGGCAGCCGGCCCTCGAACAGGAATGGCAGCCGGCCCTTGATCGTGTGCCCCTCCCACAGCACCACCCGACCATGCGCGGCGCGAAGGCGTTCGAGCTCGGCGCGCAGCGCGGCATGGTAGGGGCACCAGTAGCGCTCGACCCGTGCACGGACTTCGGCCTCATCCGGTTGCTCGCCCTCGCGATAGACCAGCTCGCCGGTGAACTGCACCGTCGGGCACAGGCCGGTGGTGTTCTGGCCGGGGTACAGAGACACGTCGTCCTCGGAGCGGTTGAGGTCGATCACGTAACGTGAGTGCGTCGGGACCAGCATCGACGCGCCGAGCTCGCGTGCGCAGGCGTACAGGCGGGCGACGTGCCAGTCGGTGTCCGGCAGGCGGCGCGCGCTGTCGGTCAGGCGCGTGGCGATGTCCTCGGGGACGAAAGTACCGTCGTGCGGCACGCTGACCAGCAGCGGCGCGCTGCCGCGGTGCAGGGTGAAGATGTCCATGCGCGCATCCTACCCGCAACTGTAGGAGCGGCTTCTAGCCGCGAGCTCTTGCTTGTCCTGAGGGAGTGGTGGCGCATGTGTCGCCGCGAGGTCGAGACATCGGGGTTGCATTCACCAGTCGCGACTTCCGTCGCTCCCACGATCATCAAAACGCTCGCGGCTGTAAGCCGCTCCTACAAAAAGCCGGCTCCTGCAGGATTGCGGGGCTACCGCATCAGGACTACTTCCTCGGCGCTGGTCGGGTGGATGGCGACGGTGTTGCGCAGGTCGGCCAGGGTGATGCCGCGCTTGAGCGCGACCGCGTAGCCTTGGAGGATCTCGTCGGCGCCTTCGCCCAGCAGGTGCAGCCCGACCACGCGGCGCTCAATGCCGGTGCAGACCAGCTTGAAGCAGCTGCGCTGCGGGATGTCGCCGAGCGCGTTGAGCATCGGTCGGAAGTCCGACTTGTAGACATGGACGTCGTCGCCGTGCGCGGCGCGCGCCTCGGCCTCGGTCATGCCGACCCGGCCGATGGGCGGATGCGCGAACACCACGGTCGGGATGTCGTCGTAGTCCAGGCAGGCGTCGGGCTCGCCGCCAAACAGCCGGTCCATCAGCCGCCGCGCCGCCGCGATCGCCACCGGCGTCAGCGCGATGCGGTCGGTGACGTCGCCGACCGCGTGCACGCCGCCGACACTGGTGTCCTGGCGTGCGTCGACCACGACATGGCCGTGCGCATCCAGCGCGACGCCGGCGGCCTCCGCGCCGATGCTTTCGGTATTGGCCACGCGGCCGATGGCGAAGATCAGCTTGTCGAAGGGCTCGCTTGCCGGGCCCTCGCGCGGACGCAGCCGCACCTGGTCGCCGCCCGTGCGCTCGACGGCTTCGAGGTGGTAGCCGAAATGCATGCCGACGCCGGCCTGGTGGTAGTTCTCCTGCAGCTGGTCGGCGAGCTCGTCGTCGAAACCGTGCATCAGCCGCGTGCCGCGCACGAAGACCTCGACCTGGCTGCCCAGCGCCTGCAGGATGCCCGAGAGTTCGGTGGCGATGTAGCCGCCACCGAGGATGGCCACACGGCCGGGTGCGGCGGTGAAGTTGAAGAAGTCGTCGGAGACCAGGCCCAGTTCGACGCCCTCGATCTCCGGCAGGCGCGGCCTGGCCCCGGTCGCCAGCAGCACGTGCGGCGCGCGCAGGCGCACGCCGTCGGTCGTTTCCACGGTGTTGGCATCCAGCAGCCGCCCGCGCGCGGCGACGCTGACGATGCCGTGCGCGTCGAGCCGGCGGCGATAGCTGGCATGGATGTTGGCAATGTAGTGCTGGCGATGGACGACGAATTCGCACCAGTCCAGGGTCTCGCACTGGACCGGGAACCCGAGCCGGTGGGCCAGCGCCACCTGCCCGGCGAGCTGGCTGGCGTACCACATCGCCTTCTTCGGCACGCAGCCGACGTTGACGCAGGTGCCGCCGAGCTCGCCCGGCTCCAGCAGCGCCACGCGTGCGCCGTGCTCCGCGGCGCGGAACGCGCCCGCGAGGCCGCCAGAACCGCCGCCGAGCACGACCAGGTCGAACTCGAGCGTGTCGCGCGCGCTCAAGCGAAACGGCCCGGCGCATAGGGCGAGGGATCGAGCTGCAGCGCGCGGCCGCAGACGAGGTCGGCGACGAGGGAGGCGGTGGCGGTGCTCATGCTGACCCCGAGCATGCCATGCCCGGTCGCGAGCCAGACGTGATCGTGCGCCGGCGCGGCGCCGATGATCGGCAGGTCGTCGCAGGCCAGCGGTCGCCAGCCGTACCACTCCTCGCGCTTCACCGGGCCGACCGGGTGGTGCAGGTACTCGCGCGCGCCGCGTTCGATGGCATCGAGCCTGCGGCGGTTGAGCGAGGTGTCGTAGCCGGATAACTCCATCGTGCTGCCGAGCCGGAAGCCGCTATCCCAGCTGGTCACGCAGACGCTGCGTTCTGGCAGCACGATCGGCCGCGCCGGGACCAGCGGCGGGCGGTCGTAGGTGATGGAATAGCCCTTGCCGGGCTGAACCGGCAGCGCGAGCCCGACCGACCGCGCCAGCCGCGGAGACCACGCGCCCGTGGCGATGACGACATCGCGGGCGCGGCGCTGGCCACGCGACGTTGCCACGTGCACGCCATCGCGGCCGTCCGCGATCGCCTGAACTTCGCAATGTTCCTCGATGTGGCCGCCGGCGGCGCGCACCGCGCGCGCGAGCCCGGCGACGTAGCGCTCCGGGCGCAGGTGCGCATCGCAGGGGAAGCGCACCACGCCCGCCACGCCATCCTTGAGCGCCGGCTCTGCGCGCACGTAGGCGGCGCCATCGATGCGCTCCGAGGCGATGCCCAGCTCGGCCAGCAGCGGCAGCTCGCGTTCGAAATGTTCCACCGCGGCCGACGTGCGGAACACATAGTCCATTCCGGATTCGTCGAACTCGCAGTCGAGGCCGTGGCGCGCGACCCAGTCAGGGAAGGCCTCGCGCGAGGCCAGCAGCAGTGCCGCGCGCGCGCGCATCGCCGCCTGCCAGTCGCGCGTATTGCAGCGCCGCGAGAACCGCAGCAGCCATCCCCACAGGGCAGGATCCAGCCGCGGCGCGACATAGAACGGCGCATCCGGGCTCAGCATCCAGCGCAGCGCCCTGGCCAGCGCCCCCGGCGCGGCCAGCGGCGCGGCGTGGCTGGGCGTGATCGTGCCGCAGTTGCCGTGCGAACTACCGCTGCCAAGGGTGCGCGCTTCCAGCACGCGCACGCCGCGGCCGGCCTCCAGCAGCGCCAGCGCGCAGGCCAGGCCGATCACGCCGCCGCCGACGATCAGCACGTCATCAGTGGATGCCATCTGCGGATTGTAGGGCCGGCGCCGCGTCCGCCTGCACGCGCATCGGCTGCGGCCGCAGGTAAGTGAGGCTGCGCCACAGCCATTCCGCCGGCCCGAAGCGGAAGCGCCTCAGCCACCAGTGGCTGGCCGCCACCTGCAGCGCGAACAGCCCCAGCACGAACGGCACCTGCCAGGCCCGCGACAGCTGTTCGAACAATCCCAGGCCGTAGTGGTAGAACAGCAGCGTGCAGACCAGCGACTGCAGCAGGTAATTGCTCAGCGCCATCCGTCCGGCCGGTGCCAGCAACGCCAGCTTCCCGGCCCACCGCCGCGATTGCAGTCCACCGACCACCAGGCCGACATAGCCCAGGCACATCAGCAGGCTGCCGGTCGCGTTGAGCGCATTGGCGCCGGCGATGCGCATGTCCATCCGGGAGAAGTCCGCGGTGGGCATCAGCCAGAACGACAGCAGCATCAGCCCCAGGCCCAGCGGCAGGGCGACGGTGCGCAGGCGCCGGTACAGCCGCACGAACTCCCCGGGCCGCGCGATCGCGCCACTGCGCACGAACCAGGCGCCGATCAGGAACATGCCCAGGATCTGCCAGCCCCACAGCGGCAGGTAGCCGCCGAGCATCATCCGCATGTCGGCAATCCGGCGCGCGGTGGCCGCGGCATAGTCGCCGCTGCCATAGGCCACGCGCTGCGCTTCAAGCGCGCTGGCCATCTCGCTGCCCTGGCGGGCCATGCTTTCCTGCAGGCCGGCGGCGCTGCCGGGATCGAGCATCGCCAGGCCCGAGCTGAGCATGAACAGCGACGGCACCAGGTACAGGCCGACGCCCCACTTCGGCAGCCGCGACTGCGGCGTGCGGCGGAACAGCACCAGCAGCACCAGTGCCACCAACGCGTACGCCACCAGGATGTCGCCCGACCAGATCAGCACGGCATGCACGATGCCGATCCCCAGCAGCGCCAGCGTGCGCCGCAGGTACAGCGCAAAGAACGGGCGCCCGCTCGATTGCGCGCGTGCCAGCATGACCGCGAAGCCCATCCCGAACAGCAGCGAGAACAGGGTGTAGAACTTTCCCTGCACGAGAATGTAGATCAGCGCATCAACCCAGCGGTCCACGCCGCGCAGGGTCGGATCCAGGCCGGTGATGGCCTGGAACATCGGACCGACGAAGGCCTCGATGTTCATCAGCAGGATACCGAGCAGCGCGAAACCGCGCAGCACGTCCAATGCTTCGATGCGTTCGGCGGCGGCGACCGGCGCCAGTGTGCGGATTTCATTCATTTCATCGGGCCTCCCCGCCCGCAACAGTCTGTCTGCCTGGTGCAATGGGACCGCGAGGGGGCCGTCATGCGCGGACCGCTCACCGCAGGTCGGCGCCGGCACCGTGATACCGGCCTCCTCCCAACCTGTTGCATACGCCAATCGCACCCGGCACCGGACAGCCCACGCGCAACACCGCTCAGTGCTGGTGGCCACCCTCGCCGTGGACGTGGCCGTGTTCGATCTCCTCCGGGGTTGCCTCGCGCACGTCCTCGACCTCGATGTCGAAATGCAGTTCGCGGCCCGCCATCGGGTGGTTGAGGTCGACGTCGACCACGCTCATGCCGACCTTCCCCACGGTCACCGGACGCGGGCCGAAGTTGGTGTTGAGCAGCACCTGCATGCCGGGCGCAAGGCGCTGGACGCCGAAATGCTTCTTCGGCACCCGCTGCGACAGCCCGTCGCGGCGTTCGCCGTAGGCGTCTGCTGCGGCGACATCGACACCGAAACGGTCGCCCGCCACGCGGCCGTCCAGCGCCTTGTCCAGGCCGGGGATGATGTTGCCGCGGCCGGCGAGGATCGCCATCGGCTCGCGCTCCCGGGAGGATTCCAGCGGCTCCCGCGTGGCCTCGTCGCCACCTGCATTGAACAGGGTGTAGTGGAAGCGGACGACGCGGTCTTTCTCGATCTTCATGGCGGGACTCGTTGCCGGCGCCAGTACGCGGACGCGACGGGGCGTCGCTTGTGCCGGGGGCGGGGCTTCGGCCATGATGCCGGCCGTGAGCAATGCCGCGCATTATCCGGGCTCCGCGCGACGCGCGCCAATCGCGGTTGTCGCCCTCGTCGCCTCGACGCTCCTCGTCCTTGCCGGCTGCGGCCGCGACGATGTCCGCCCGACCCCCGCCCGCAAGGCCGTGGTGCCGCAGCGCGACTGGCCACAGGTCGCGCCCCGGGATCCGGCCTCCGCCAACGCCGTGCTGATGCGCGCCATCAGCCTGGTCGGCACCCCGTACCGCTATGGCGGCAACACCCCCGAGAGCGGCTTCGACTGCAGCGGGCTGGTGAACTATGTCTACCGCGACATGCTCGACCTGCAGCTGCCGCGCAGCTCGCGCGAACTGGCTGCCTGGCAGGGTCCGCCGATCGACCCTGCGCAGCTGGCCACCGCAGACCTGGTGTTCTTCGGCAGCGATGGCCAGGTCAGCCACGTCGGCATCTATGTCGGCGAGGGCCGCTTCGTGCATGCCCCCACCACCGGCGGCACGGTCCGGCTGGACCACCTCGACGGCAGCTATTGGCGGCGAAATTACACCGGCGCCAAGCGCGTCCTGCACTGATCGCACGGGCCACGAAGCGGCCATCCGTCCGGCTTCGGTCGCTCTTTCTGGGCACTAAATCCAGATATATCGATCGCTTCTGGAAGCGCAGCTTCGGCTGTGGCCTGAAGAGGCTCATCCGGTCCGATGTCCCGGAATGTGCGGTCCATCACAACCCATTTCACGCCACGCTAACGAAATTTGAACCAGTCGGCGGCCATCGTGAGGCACCATCACGCCCTGCTGACATTCCTGAAGAGTCATGTGACGACATCCGACCTGCTTTCCGGCCGCCCTGCCGCCACCTGCCGCCCCCGCCATCGGGGCCTTTCCCTCCTTCTTGCCACCGTGCTGGCTGCCGTCGCCTCTCCGGCGATGGCCGGTCCCGGCCTGGCGGCGGATTCCGCCGACCAGATGCGGCTCGCCTCGGCCAGCCAGGCCTTGGTGGACGCCAGCCTGCCGGTAACCGGTAGCCTGCTGTTCGCCAGCGACGTCAACCAGCTCATCGCCGCGCAAGCCAGTCCCGCCGCGCAGCCCGAAGCGGCCGGCGGCATGCAGACCGTGCTCAAGCGCGCCCTCGCCCTGCTCGGCACCCCGTACCGCTGGGGCGGCAACTCCCCCGACGCCGGCTTCGACTGCAGCGGCCTGGTCGGCTACGTGTTCCGCACCGCGCTGGGGATCGAACTGCCACGGGTGTCGCGCGACATGGCCAACGACGGGGTCAAGGTCGAGCGTACCGCGCTGACGGCCGGCGACCTGGTGTTCTTCAGCCGCCGCGGCCAACGCGTCGACCACGTCGGCATCTATCTGGGCAACGGACAGTTCGTCCATGCACCGCGCACCGGAAAGGACGTGATGGTCTCCGAACTCGACACCGGCTACTGGAGTGGCCGTTTCCTGCAGGCGCGCCGCGTCGCCGGAATCTGAGCCATCCGGCCAGGGTACGACCGAAGGCCGCCGCAAGGCGGCCTTTTCATTGTGCCGGCTTCCGGTAATTCGCGATGGTCCGCTCGATGCCCTTGCTCAGCGCCATGACTTCGGTGGCGTACTCGGCCATGCGCCGGTCCTCGTCGTCGTGCGGGGTCCAGGCCGGCACCGGCGTCGGCGCGCCCTCGACGCCGTCGAGCGCAACGAACACGATCACGCAGTGGGTGCAGAGGCGCTCGCCCCCGCCGACCGCGTCCTGAAAGCCCGGATTCCGGGCGCGCACATCGACCGCGAGGTGCATGCTGGTGGTCCCGGTGTGCACCAGTTTGGCGGTCACCGTGACCACGTCACTGATCCGGACCGGGGCGAGGAAGCGGATGCCGCCGACCGCGATGGTCACGCAGTAACGACCGCTCCAGCCCACCGCCGCGGCATAGCCCACCTGGTCGATCCATTTCATCACCACGCCGCCGTGGACCTTGCCGCCGTAGTTGACGTCGGTGGGTTCGGCGAGGAAACGGAAGGTGAGTTCGCGCTGCTGCCCGCTCATGCCGACACCCCCTTGCGCCTGCTGGTCATCGATTACCTCCTGGACAGGTTGTGGTTCGGTGCAGCGGCCGCGGCTTGCGGTCGCCCGGGCATCGGGCCATCCTGCGGACATCGATGGTATCCGGGGTTGGCGGGGCATGGGGCGGACGGTGATGGCGGTGATCGCGGGGCTGGTGGTGATCGGCGTGGCGTTCAACGCTGCCAGCATCCCGCATCCGATGTCGATGTACCTGCTCGGCGTGCTGCTGCCGCTGGCCCTGTTCGCTGAGCGCATGGTCACCCGGCGCGCGCCCGCTGTGACCGCCTGATCCGCCCCGGCCGGCAGCGCCATGCAAGCCAGCCTGCTGACCAACCTGCTGCTGCCCTTGGCGCTGGGCGTGATCATGCTCGGGCTCGGGCTGGGACTGGGGGTCGAGGACTTCCGCCGGGTCGCGCGCTATCCGCGCGCGGTGCTGATAGGGCTGACCCTGCAGGTGCTGTTGCTGCCGTGGGCGGCGTTCGCGCTGGCATTGGCGTTCCGGCTGCCCCCGGAACTGGCCGTCGGCCTGCTGCTGCTGGCCGCCTCACCCGGCGGCGCAACCGCCAACATCTACAGCCACCTCGCCCGCGGCGACGTCGCGCTCAACATCACCCTGACCGCGATCAACAGCCTGCTGTGCCTGCTGACGTTGCCGATTATCCTCAACCTGGCACTCGAATACTTCTTCGGCGCTGGGCAGTACGTGCCGCCGCCGGTGCGCAAGGTGGTGGAAGTGGCGCTGATCATCGTGCTGCCGGTGGCGTTGGGAATGGCGATCCGCGCATTCGCGCCGGCGGTCGCGATCCGCGCCGAGAAGCCCGTACGCGTGCTTTCGGTGATCGTGCTGGCGCTGCTCATCGTCGCGGCGGTGGTGCAGTCGAAGCAGGTGCTGCTGGCCTATTTCGCCGTGGTCGGCCTGGCCTGCCTGCTGTTCAACCTCATCAGCATGGGCGTGGGCTATGCCGCGCCGCTGGCGCTGAAGCTGCCGCGGCGGCAGGCGATCGCGATCTCGATGGAGATCGGCATCCACAACGGCACCCTGGCGATCTTCATCGCGCTCAACGTGCTCGGCAACGCAGTGATGTCGATCCCGGCCGCGGTCTACAGCCTGCTGATGTTCTTCACCGCGGCGGTGTTCGCGTTCGGGCTCAACCGGCGCAACTCCGCAGGTGCGCCGCTCGAGCAGGTTCCCTGACCCGTCCGGATTCGACCGCTCAGGTCGCGCCCTGGGCCTCGTGCTCGATGCCGACGTTGCTCGACGCCGCATCGTAGACCTCGCGGTCCAGCAGCCCGGTCTCCTTCGCCACCAGCACCGGCACCAGCATCTGCCCGGTGACGTTGGTCATGGTGCGCATCATGTCGAGCACGCGATCAATGGCCAGCAGGATGCCCAGCACCTCCAGCGGCAGGCCGGCGGCGCTGAGCACCACCGTCGCCATCACCACCGCGGTGCCGGGCACGCCGGCGGTGCCGAAACTGCCCAGCACCGAAGCCAGCAGGATGGCCACGTACTGCGCGTAGCTCAGCTCGATGCCGTAATACTGCGCGGCGAAGACCGCGGCCAGCGCCGGGTAGATCGCGCCGCAGCCGTCCATCTTGATGCTGGCGCCCAGCGGCACCGCAAACGCGGCATAGTTCCTGTCGACACCCAGGTTGTGGGTGACGCAACGCAGCGACATCGGCAGCGAGGCGAAGCTCGACGAGCTGACGAAGGCCACCTGCATGCCGGGCGCGGCGCCGCGGAAGAACTTCAGCGGGCTGAGCCCGTGCGCCAGCAGCAGGCCGCCATACACGACCACGATGTGCAGCGCGCAAGCCAGGTACAGCGCGATCACGAAATTGCCCAGCGGCAGCAGCTTCTCGAAGCCGTAGGTGCCGACCAGGCCGGCGATCAGGCCGAAGGTGCCGATCGGGGTGACCTCGAGCACGAATCGGGTGACCTGGATCATCGCCTCGCTGGCCTGCCCCACCAGCTTGCGCAGGCCCTCGCTGCGCTCGCCCAGCCTGACCAGCGCGAAGCCGAGCAGGCCGGCGAAGAAGATCACCTGCAGGATGCGTCCCTCGGCCAGCGCCGCAAAGGGATTGGTCGGCACGATGTCGAGCAGCACCTGCACCGGCGTTGGCACCTCGCGCGGCACGTAGTCGGCCGGCGGCTGCAGGTCGACGCCGACACCGGGATTGAATACGAATGCCACCGCCAGGCCGATGCCGACGGCGAAGGTGGCAGTGACCGCGAACCAGCCGAAGGTGCGTCCGCCGAGCTTCGCCATCGACTGCTGCCCGTGCAGCGCCGAGACAGCGTGGGTCACCGCGAAAAAGACCAGCGGCACCGCGATCATCCGGATCAGGTTGACGTAGAGCGTGCCCAGCGGCCCGAACCAGGTCTCCGCCGCCGGACCCATTGCCCAGCCGGCGAGCGCGCCGAGCATGAAGCCGGCCAGCACGCGCTGCCAGAACGGGATCCGGAACCAGGCCGTTACCAGCTTCATCGTCGTTCCCGCCGAAAGACCAACCGGCACCATAGCCGAGCCGGCCTACCGGCGCGACGGCGCGGACGGAACACCACGGTGCCGATGGCAGGATGTTGCCGGCAAGCCATGCCGCGGAAGCGGTCCTCGGCGTGTGTGGGTCGATGGAAGACGCGACTGCCCGGCTGCGACATGCCGCAGCCACTCCCAGAAACAGCCGACCTCCGGCGACCGCGCCTGCAACGGAGAACACCCCGCATGCTCAGAACTGCGGCTTGGCCAGCACCAGGTAGACGATGGCGACCAGCACCAGCACCGGCAGTTCGTTGAACCAGTGCAAGGCCCGGGTCGACGGCAGGCTGCGGCCGCGCTCGCTGCGCTTGAGCCAGCGGCCGGCGAGGATGAAGTGGGCCAGCACCAGCCCCACCAGCAGCAGCTTGACGTGCAGCCACGGCCCCATGACCCGGAAGTACAGCCAAAGCACCAGCCCCAGCACCACCGCGAAGCCGAACATGGCGTGGCCGAACCGGTACAGGCGGCGCCCCATCAGCTGCAGCCGCGCACGCACGTCGGGCGCCTCGCCGGCCTCGACCAGGTTGAGCAGGATCCGCGGCAGGTAGAACACCGCCGCCATCCACGCGATCACGAACACCAGGTGCGCGGTCTTGGTCCAGAAATAGATCTGCATTCGGTCGGATCCCTGTGCGTCATCGACAGCATCGCATGTCTCACCGTGCGCGCGGGACGCAGGGTCTCAGATCCTCCGGGGCGTGCTGGCGGAATGGCAGGGCGACGCACCGCCGCTACGGTCGCTGCATGGCAGGACCCCGTGCCGCGGCGCAGGCGACAGGCTATCTTGCCGCCATGGCAAAACCCTACGACCGCGCCTATTTCGATCGCTGGTACCGCCACGGCGGTATCGGCGGCCGTCGCCGGCTGGCGCGCAAGGTGGCGCTGGCGGTGGCGACGGCCGAATACCATCTCGAACGCCCGCTGCGTACGGTGCTCGATATCGGCTGCGGCGAAGGCGCTTGGCGGGCGCCGCTCCTGCAGCTGCGGCCTGAGGCGCGCTATCTCGGCTTTGATAGCAGCGACTACGCAATCGCGCGCCACGGCGCGCGGCGCAACCTGAACCACGCCCGCTTCGCCGACTTCGCCGTCCTGAGGCCGTGCCCGCCGGTCGACCTGCTGGTGTGCAGCGACGTGCTGCACTACCTCGATGCGCGCGAACTCGACCGCGGCCTCCCGGGCCTGGTCGCCCTTTGCGCCGGCGTGGCTTTCCTGGAAACCTTCACCCGCGAGGACCAGGCTGAAGGCGACGAGGACGATTTCAGGCAGCGCCCGGCCAGTTTCTACCGCAAACGCTTCACCGCACTGGGACTGCGCCCGCTGGGCTCGCACTGCTGGCTCTCGCCACCGTTGGCCGCTCAGGCCACGGCGCTGGAGACTGCCTGAACCGCGGTCAGCCGAACTCCGCACACATCCCTCACCCCCGATCCGCTATGCTGCATTGCAGCAATCACGGAACCCACCGCCCATGCTCTATCAGATGCACGAACTCGGCCGCGCCTGGATGGCGCCGTTTACCTACTGGGCCGAGGCCAACGCGAAGATATTCTCCGCCTCTGGCAGCTGGTTGTCCGCGCTGCCTGGCGCCACTCGCATCGCCGCCGGCAACGAGTTGCTGCACCGGATCGGCAAGGGCTATGAGAAACCGGCCTTCGGCATCCACACCATCGAAGTCGCCGGCCACGACGTACCGGTGGTCGAACGCACCGTGCTCAAGAAACCCTTCTGCCGGCTGCTGCGCTTCAAGCGCTATACCGACGACGTCGCCAACGTCAAGGACATGAAGGGCGACCCGACGGTGCTACTGGTCGCCCCGCTGTCGGGCCATCACTCCACCCTGCTGCGCGACACCGTGCGCACAATGCTGCCCGGGCACAAGGTCTACATCACCGACTGGATCGACGCGCGCATGGTCGACAAGGCGCACGGCACCTTCACCCTCGACGATTACGTCGCCTATGTCGAAGAGTTCATCCGCACCATCGGCGCGGAGAGCCTGCACGTGATCAGCGTCTGCCAGCCCACAGTGCCGGTGCTGGCCGCGGTGTCGCTGATGGCGGCGCGCGGCGAGCCGACCCCGCGCTCGCTGGTGATGATGGGCGGGCCGATCGACCCGCGCGAGTGCCCGACCAAGGTCAACGACCTCGCCACCGAGAAACCCCTGTGGTGGTTCGAGAGCAACGTCATCCACACCGTGCCGGACAACTATCCCGGCCGCGGCCGCCGCGTCTATCCCGGCTTCCTGCAGCACGCCGGCTTCATGGCGATGAATCCCGAGCGGCATTTCCAGTCGCACTGGGATTTCTACGAGGACCTGCTCAAGGGCGACCTGGAGGACGCCGAATCGCATCGCCGCTTCTACGACGAGTACAACGCCGTGCTCGACATGCCGGCGCGCTACTACCTCGACACCATCCGCGTGGTGTTCCAGGAATTCCTGCTGCCGCGCGGGCTGTGGGACGTCAATGGCGAGCGCGTGGACCCCGCAGCGATCTGCGATGTAGGGCTGTTGACCATCGAGGGTGAACTCGATGACATCTCCGGCGCCGGCCAGACCCGCGCCGCGCACAAGCTGTGCACCGGCGTCGCCGCGGCCGACCGCGCCCACTACACCGTCCCCGGTGCCGGCCACTACGGCATCTTCAGCGGCCGCCGCTGGCGCACCCAGGTCTATCCGCAGGTGCGCGACTTCATCGCCCGCTATGCCGCGACGACGGCGGCGCCGTCCCAGGCAGCCAAGCCCGTCAAGCGCAAGCCGGCGAAGGTGGCCAAGTTAGCTAAGGCTCCCAAGACCAAGGCCCATCGCACCAAAGCGACCGCGAAAGCCGTGGCCAAGCCGCGCACGCGGGCCGGCAAGCGCCCGGCCAAGCCTGTCGCAAAGCGCAAAGCCCGGCGCTGAGCGCCGGACCCGATGGTTGCCGTTTGTGCCTGCGCCGTGCAGGCCAGCGGCCGTCCTAGGCGTATTGCGCCGACTTCACCAGCAGGTGCTTCGCGAACAGGCCGTGCAGGCGCCCGATCCCGCGTGCAATGTGCAGGGTCACGAACAGCAGAAGCACCCCGACGACCGATAGCACCGGCAGTACCCAAGGCGCATTCGCGGGCAGGTCGATGCCGGAGAGCCAGATGTTTAGGTGCACGCCCGGCAGCAGCGCCAGCGGCGAGGCGATGAGCCCTGCCGAAACCGCGATCAACGTCACCGCCAGCGTGAAGTACGCCACCCCCAGCGGCAGCATGAGCAGGAAGTACAGCTGCGTCGACCAGGTGCGTGGATCGGTGAACATGTCCTTGATCCGTTCCAGCCAGGGCTTGCCGCGCGCGGCATAAAGCGGGCGCCGCGGCATCCGCTCGCCGAGCATCACCTCGACGATGCGGCCCTCGACCAGCGACAGCACGCGCACCGAGCCGAAATACAGGATCACGAACGGAATCCCGATGATCAGCACCGCCAGGCCCAGCGACAGCGACAGCCCCGCGACCACCCAGATAAAGTAGAAAATGCCCGTGGCCAGCGCCAGCACCATGTAGAACAGCGCGGCATAGGTGCGCGGGTCGGCGGCCACCCCGAAGAACCGTCCCAGCACGGTGCGCCGCGGCTTGGCCGGCGGCGCGCGCAGCGCCGTTTCCACTTTGACCTCGGTATCGCGGTAGATCTCGGCGACCTCGTCGGGGGCACCGTAGCTTGACGCCACCGCGGCGATGACCTCGGCCTCCGACTTGCCAGGCCCGCCCTGAACCATTTGCTCGGCCAGCTCGGAGCGCAGGTACTCCTCGGCGTCGTACAGCGCGTCCTGCACCAGCGCCGGGTCGGCGCCGGCCAGCGACCGACGCAGGTGGGCGAGGTAGTCGGGGATGTTGGTGGGCAGGCTGGCGGTGTTCATGGTGCGCTCCAAGCAGTGGTGGTCCCCTTCAGGACGGCGTCGACGGAATTTCGAGTGGCTATCCAGGCCGCGGTCCAGGTCCGGAGCGTGGCGCGCCCGGCTTCGGTGATGCGGTAATAGCGGCGTGGCGGACCGGAAACGGAAGGCTCGACGTGGCTGTCGAGCAGGCCGGCCGCGCCGAGGTTGCGCAGCACCGGATACAGCGCGCTCTGCTTGCCGCTGAGCACGCCCTCGCCGAAGCGCTCCAGGGTCTTGGCGATCTGGTAGCCGTAGACCGGCTCCCCGGCCGCCTCGACCACGGCCAGCAGCGCCAGCGACACGGTGCCGGCGCTCAGTTCCTTCTGGAACTTGCGCAGCTGCGGGTCTTCGCGGGTGGATGGATCGGGCCCGTGCACGGCGGCCTCCGGCTAGGTTGGAGACCATGCTAGTACCGACTTATGCATAGTGGATGTGCCTGAAGTCACCGGCACCGCCGACAGGGCCGCCTTGGCGGACCGCGACTGCAACGGTCGCCGGCGCGGCACCATCGAAGCCAGCACCGACAAACGGCGGTGCCCGCGACTAGAGCACGGTCACCAGCACCCCACCAAACGCCGAGGCCAGACGGGTCAGGGCCTTCACCGACAGGCGCACCTCGGTGAAGTCGCCGACCGGGACATGGCACCTGCGGAACATCGGATCGGTCGGTGCTGGCGGCGATGGGCAGTCCGCGGAGCGGACGAACTCGTAACGCGTGGCATTGCGGATCGGCCAGAGGTCGAAGACCGGAACGTATTCGGCCTTCTTGCCCACCCAGCGCACGAATTCGGGCAGCACCGGCGCCGGGTCACGGGGACCGATGACCCAGGAATTCTCCGGCGCGATATCGTCGCGGATACTGCGCGAGAGGAGTGCAGCAAACGCCGGGTCATCGATCCGCACCCAGCTTTCGATGTTGTAGCGGTCCGAACGCGGGTCCAGGTTGTGGCTGCCGATCATCGCCACTCGGCCGTCGGCAACGAATGACTTGCCGTGCAAGCCGCGGCGGGAACCACGCAGGCTGGTCGCGTGCATGGCCTCGCCTGCATGGGGCTTGTACTCATAGACGTGGAAATCAAACACCAGCGACAGCCGGCGCTTGTGCTTGTGGGTCAGGGCATAGACCAGAAACACGTCGGATGACGCCAGGCTGTTGGTGGAGATCACGACCTGGGGCTTGAACGGCCGGCTGCGCATCGACAGCAACCAGTCGGACACCTCCTCCGAAAGCACCAGGTAGGGTGTCTGCAGCAACAGGTCCCCGCGGGCGCCTGACATGGCCTCGCGCCACGCCACGGTGGTGGGGCTGGCCCCCGGTTCGTGCTTGGCACCATGGTGCTTGCGCGGGTCGTCGGTGATGAAGCGCACGCCGTGCACGGCAATGGCGGCATCCACGAGCTGGCGCTCGGCGGCGCCCGCGCGGGCGAGCACTTTGGCCACCCGGTTGGGGTCGCGGTAGGCCGGGG
>JALZMP010000146.1 GCA_030858145.1 Pseudomonadota bacterium | reverse complement strand
TGCTGATGAAGCTGCACGCGGTCGGCCTGCGCGCCGCCGGGGGCCTGTATCCGCGCGAGCTCTCCGGCGGCATGGCGCGGCGGGTGGCGCTGGCGCGTGCGCTGGCGCTGGATCCGCCGCTGATGATCTACGACGAACCGCTGACCGGACTCGACCCGATCGCCGCCGGCGTGATCATGAGCCTGATCGCCCGGCTCAACGCCAGCCTTGGGCTGACCAGCATCATCGTCACCCACCACGTGCACGAGACCCTGCCGGTGTGCGACCACGCGGTGGTCATCGCCCACGGCCGGATCGTGTACTCCGGCGCGCCGGATGCGCTGGCGCAGACCAGCGATCCGCTGGTCCGCCAGTTCCTCGACGGCGCGCCGGATGGTCCGATCGCATTCGACGCCAGCCCGCGCGCGCAGGCCGCCTGATGCCCTTCGTCGCCGCCACCGGCTCGCTCGGCCGCGCCGGCCTGTTCTCGCTGTCGGTGCTGCGCGCATCGAAGCCGACCGCCGACTTCTTCGCAGAACTCCTGCGCGAGATCTACAAGATCGGCGCGCGCTCGCTGCCGATCATCGCCGTCGGCGGCGCCTTCGTTGGCCTGTCGGTCACACTGCTCGGCTACCGCGCGCTGGAGACATACGGCGCCAGCAACCAGATCAGCGCCTTGGTCGGCCTGGGCCTGTACCGCGAGCTGGCGCCGGTGCTGACCGCGCTGCTGTTCATCGGCCGCGCCGGGTCGTCGATCGCCGCCGAACTCGGACTGATGCGCGCCACCGACCAGATCACCGCGCTCGGGCTGATGGCGATCGACCCGGTGGCCAAGGCCGTCGCCCCGCGGTTCTGGGCGGCGGTGATCACCTTGCCCCTGCTGACCGGCTTTTTCTGCAGCTTCGCGATCGCAGCGAGCTACTTTCAGGCGGTGCACGTGCTCGCAATCGAGGCCGGCACCTTCTGGCAGGTGCTCAAGGACGCGGTGGATTTCCGCAGCGATTTCCTGGTCGCGTTCCAGAAGGCGGCGGTATTCGGCGGTACCGCCGCGCTGGTGGCCTGCCATGTCGGCTACCACGCCGAGCCGACCATCGAGGGCACCTCGGTGGCGACCACGCGCGCTGTGGTCAACGCCTCGCTGCTGGTGCTGATGTTCAACTTCATCCTCTCCGCGATGCTCTTCCGCTAACCCGCCGCTGCCGGATGACCTCCGGACGCGGCAATGCCTACAGGTGACAGTCATGCCAACACAGGGTCCCCGCCTCGAATTCGCCGTCGGTGCCTTCCTGCTGCTGGCGCTGGCCTCGCTGCTGGTGCTGGCGATCGCGTCCACCAACGGCAGGTTCGGCCTTGCCCGCGACACCTATGAACTGCAGGCGCGCTTCACTAACCTCGGCCAGCTGCGGCCCTCGGCGCCGGTGAAGGTGGGCGGGGTCACCATCGGCCAGGTGGCTGGCATTCAGCTCGACCCGGTCAGATTCGACGCCCTCGTCACCCTGGCCATCGATAATCGCTACGACGAACTGCCGATCGACACCTCCGCCGGCATCCTCACCGGCGGCCTGCTCGGCGAGAGCTACATCGGCCTGCAGCCCGGCGGCGACATGGAGGTTCTGAAACCCGGCGAGGAAATCGCCTTCACCACACCGGCGGTCGACCTGATGCAGATGGTCGGCAAGTACATGTTCGGCGGCGGCGCCCCCGCCGCGAATGACGCCGTGCCGGCTGCAACCGCAACGCCCCCCGCGCCCGTCACTGGCGCACACTCCCCCATCGAAGAAGAGCCCAGCCCATGAAACACGCCATCCTCGCACTGGTCGTCGCCTCGGCGCTGGCCGCCGCATCCCCCGTCCTGCTGCACGCGCAGGCACGGCCGGCCGCGCAGGCCCCCGCGCAGGCCAGCCCCAGCCAGCTGGTGCTCGACAACAGCCAGCGCGTGCTGGCCACCATCGAGAAGCGCCGCGCCGAGTTCACTCGCAACCGCCCCGCGCTGCGCCAGTTCATCGACAGCGAGTTCAGCACCATGTTCGACCGCGACTATGCCGCGCGCCAGGTGCTCGGCCGCCACGCCCGCGGCGCCGCGGATGCCGACGTCAAGCTGTTCGCCGATGCGCTGACCGACAACCTGATGCAGCGCTACGGCTCGTCGCTGATCGACTTCAATACCGAGCTGCGGGTCCGGGTGCGTTCCGAGACCGCGCTGCCGCGCGGACTCGGGGTCAAGGTGTCGAGCGAACTGCTGCGCCGCGGCGGTGAGCCGATCCCGGTCGACTACCTGATGCGTCGCAGCGGCGGCGGCTGGAAGGTGTTCGACGTGATGGTCGAGGGGGTGTCCTTCGTGCAGACCTTCCGCCAGCAGTTCGACAATGAGCTGCAGCGCAAGTCGATCCGCCAGGTCACCGCCGACCTGCGCAGCGGCCAGCTGCAGGCCGATGCCAGACAGTGATGCCTCGCTGCGCCGCGACGGCGACGCGCTCGTGTTCGCGGGCGCGATGCTGCGCGATGCGGTGCCGGCGCTGTGGCGGCAGGCGCTGTCCTCGCTCGACGGCGTGCGCCGCTTCGACCTGACCGCGGTGTCCCGGATCGACAGCGCCGCCCTGGCGCTGCTGGCCGAGCTCGCGGCGCGCGCCGGCGCCGTGCGCATCGACGGCATGCCTGAGGGTCTGGCCGAACTTGGCGCCGCCTATCGGCTGTCGCCCGCGCTTGGCTATGCGGCCTAGTGCCGCCGCGGCCACCCGACTAGACTGCCGCCCCATGGCTCGTCCCTCCCCTTTCCCCGCCGCGGTGCCGCGCGCGCCGCTCGCGCTGCTGATGGCGGCGCTGGTGTCTGCCTGTGCCAGCCAGGCGCCGCGCGCCGACGCCCCAGTGCCACCGGTCTCCGGGCGGGAGTCAGGCGTGCTGGTAACGCCTGGGGCGAGTGACGCCTACGTCGCGGTCGAAGCCGCGCCAGAGCAAGCGGAGGACCTCCCGGCCTTTGCATCGTCATCGCCCGATGCGACGGCGTCGACCGAGCAAGCCGCCAGCGAGCGCACCGAACCTGCGCCGGCCGCGGATGCGCGCACCCAGGCCGAGCGCGATTTCGACGCCCTCTACGGGGCGCCCTACGATCCGGTCGCCGACCCCACCCTGCCGGCGTCCGTGGCGATGCCGTCGATCTACGATCCCTGGGAACCGCTCAACCGCCGGGTGCACGCCTTCAACAACGCAGTCGACCGCAACCTCGCCACCCCGCTGGCGCGCGCCTATGTCGCCGCGGTGCCGCGCCCGATGCGACTGGGGGTGAGCAACTTCTTCAACAACCTTGGCCAGCCAGTCAGTGCGGTCAACGCCTTGTTGCAGGGCAAGCCGGCGCAGGCCGGGGCATCGCTGGGACGCTTCGTGGTCAATGTCACGCTCGGGGTGGCAGGCGTCTTCGATCCGGCGTCGCGCTTCAACATCCCCAACCGCAGCGAGGACTTCGGGCAGACGCTTGGCATCTGGGGCTGGAAGACCTCTCGCTACGTCGAATTGCCGTTGTTCGGGCCGCGCACCGTGCGTGACGTGGTCGGCTTGGTCGGCGACGCGCCGCTGTCGCTGGTGCGCCAGGTCGACAACGCCGAGACCCGATACTTCCTGCAGGGCCTGCAGCTAGTCGACCTGCGTACCCAACTGTTCGCGCTCGACAGCATGCGCGAGGGCGCGACCGACGAGTACGCGCTGTACCGCGACTCGTGGATGCAGCGCCGCAACTACCAGATCTTCGGCGACCGCCTGCGCGAGGGCGACGACTCGCTGCCCGAGTACCTGCGCGACGACCTGGTCGACCCGACCGTGCCGGTGGATGTGATGCCGCTGGTGCCGGGCGGGATTTGAGCCGGTCGTCGGAAATCGAGAATCGAGAGAAGCGTATTTGCTTTAGCCCATCATTCCAGCAAATGCGGGGTTTTTTAACCGCCGATTATCTGGTCAAGCAGTGCCAATTGCTGTTGGAAGCGCAGAAGCGAGCGTCTGAGACCTCCCGCCTTCGCGGGAATGACCGCTTCAGAGCGGGTCGTTGCCGTCCGCAACTGTATCGTCCGCGAGCAATCCCCCCGCCTCTGTTCCCGGCAGCGTTTCCACGCCCTTGAGCTGGCGCTCGATCGCGCGCGTGCGCACGCCGGCCTTGTCGATGGTGTTGCGCACGCTGTCGATCTGGTCGCGGGTCTTCTCGAGGATGCCGGCGAACTTGCCGAACTCGGCCTTGACCGCGCCCAGCACCCGCCAGACCTCGCTGGAACGCTGTTCGATCGCCAGTGTGCGGAAGCCCATCTGCAGGCTGTTGAGCAGCGCGGTGAACGTCGTCGGGCCCGCCAGCACGACGCGATGCTCGCGCTGCAGCAGGTCCACCAGCCCCGCGCGGCGGATCGTTTCGGCGTAAAGCCCCTCGGTCGGCAGGAACATCACCGCGAAGTCGGTGGTATGCGGCGGCGCCACATACTTGTCGCAGATCGACTTCGCCTGCACACGGATCGCTCGCTCCAGCTGCGCGGCGCTGGCCTTGACCGCGTCGACGTCGCCCTTGTCCTGCGCATCAAGCAGCCGCTCGTAATCCTCGCGCGGGAACTTGGCATCGACCGGCAGCCAGACCGGGGTGTCGGCATCGCCGCGGCCCGGCAGGCGGATGGCGAAATCCACGACCTCGATGCTGCCCGGCCGCACCCGCACCGCCTTGCCGTACTGCTCCTGGGTCAGCGTCTGCTCAAGGATGTTCTCCAGCTGCACCTCACCCCACCCACCCCGGTCCTTGACGCTGCCGAGCACCCGCTTGAGGTCGCCAACGCCGGTGGCCAGCTGCTGCATCTCGCCCAGCCCGCGCTGCACCTGCTCCAGCCGCTCGGAGACCAGCTTGAAGGAAGCATCCAGCCGGGTGTTGAGCGTGCCCTGCAATTTCTCGTCCACCGTGTGCCGCATCTGTTCCAGCTTCTGCGCGGTGTCGGCCTGCAGCTTCTGCAGCTGGGTCTCCAGCGTCGCGCGCATCTCGCCGATGCGCTGTTCGTTGCGCTGGGTAAGTTCGTTGAGGCGCTGGCCCAACGCGTCGGCAAAGCGCTGCTGCTGATCGGCGCCCTCGCTGCGCGCCTTGCGCGCGTCCTCGTTGAGCGCCTCGCGCAGCACATCCAGGCGCTGGTCGGTGCGGGTGCTGAAGTCGGTGAGCCGCGCGCCGAAACCGTCGATCCGCTGCGCCTGCGCCGACGCCAGGCTGTCGAGCTGCTGCCGCAACTCGGCGCGGCCATCGCGCTGCTCGTCGCGCAGCGCCTGCTCGAGCGGCCGCTGGTCCTGGCGGCGGAACAGCAGCACGAGCTGCAGGACCAGGATCGCCAGCAGCTGCGCGGCGATGAGGTAGGTGTCCGGCGTCATGGCGTCAGTGTAGCGGTGCGGGTCTCAATGCCTGCGAACGACGTGGGAGCAAGGCTTCTGCCTTCGCGGCCGGTGCCCGTTGTTGGCAGCGGTCCGTCTGCCCAAGGCCCCGGTTCGGCGGCTGCCTGCGTCGTAGGGTGGGCTAAAGCCATCATCCGCGGCACGTCGCTGTTCCAGAGGTGGGCCAAGACCACTTACGTGCGGGAACTCAGTCCAGCACCCTGCAGAACGCCGCCTTGAGGTAGCGCGACTCCGGCACGTGGGCGAGGAAGGGGTGGTCGGCGCCGGCGCCGGCGACCTTCAGCACCTGCACGCTGCGGCCGGCGAAATAAGCCGCGCGCCGCAGCATGTCGAGGAACTGATCCTCGCTCACCAGACCGGTGCAGGAGAAAGTGGCGAGCAGGCCACCGGGCCTGACCACGCCCAGCGCCAGCTTGTTCATGTCGAGGTATTTCTTCAGCGCAGGGATCACCTGCTCGCGGTCTCGGGTCATCTTGGCGGGATCCAGGATCACCACGTCGTAGCGTTCGCCGGCGAGGGCTGCATCGCGCAGCCACGGGAAGAGGTCGGCCTGCACGAAACGGACGCATCCGCCCTTGTCATGCAGTCCGTTCAACTTCACATTGCCGCGCGCGATCTCGAGCACGGCGGCATCGATGTCCACACCAACGACTTCCTCGGCGCCCCGGACCGCGGCGTAGATGGCGAATCCGCCGGTGTTGCAGCACAGGTCGAGCACGCGTTTGCCCGCGCACTGCCGCGACAGCCACTCGCGGTTGTCGCGCTGGTCGGCAAAGAAACCGGTCTTGTGCGCGCCGGCGGGGTCGGCGCGGAAGCGGATGCCGTGCTCGGTGATGATTGCCGGCGCGACCGGCTCCTGCCCGCCACTGTTGAATGGCTTGTAGTCGAAGCTCTCCTGCTTCTGCACGTGCTCGTCGGCATAGGCATGGAAACGGCAGCCGGGGAAGAGCCCGCGCAGGGCCTCGAAGATCCATTCGCGGTGGCGGTACATGCCGGCGCTGAAGAACTCGACGACAAGCAGGTCGGCGTAGCGGTCGACCACCAGGCCGCTGAGGCCATCGCCCTCGCTGTGCACCACGCGCCAGGCATCGGCGACCTCGTCCAGCCGCAGCACTTCGCGGCGCAGTTCCACCGCCGCGGCGATCCGGCGCGCGAACCAGGCGGCGTCGACGGCGACATCGGGATCGGTCTCCAGGATCCGCAGCGCGATCCGCGAATGGCCGTTGTAGAAGCCGCGGCCGATCCAGGTGCCGTCGACCGCGGCCACGTCGACCAGGCTACCCGGCTTCAGCCGCTGCGCCGGCTTCTCGACCAGGCGCTGGAAGATCCATGGATGGCTGGAACGCCAGGCGTTCTTCAGCCGCACGGTGGGCAGGGCGGTGTCGGCATGGGGGCTGGGCATCGCGTCATTCTATCGGGCGCGCTGTGTCGGCAATGACGCCACGGGTGCTGTTGCGCGACATACGGGGGCTAGGGGCATGGCGGTCGTGGCAGCTCCCTCGTCAAGGCCTTGATGCCTTGCATCTACGGCATCCGCCGCCATCCTTTGGCCATGCACCTCCCGACCCCGGAATCGCCGACCGACCCACGCGCGCAGCGCAACGCCGACCTGCTGCGCCTGTGGCGCGCCGTGCAGGCCAGCGCGGTGTTCGTCGCCCTGCTGGTGGTGATGTTCATCGCCCAGGGTGCGCTCGACTGGCGCGCGTTCGCGGTGGCGCCGGGCTCGACGCACGGCTTGGTCGGCGTGCTCGCCGCGCCACTGCTGCACGGCTCGTTGGCGCACATCGCGGCGAACGCCGTCTCGGTGCTGCTGCTCGGCACGCTGGCTGGCGGCGTTTACCCGCGCGCCACCTTGCGTGCGTTGCCGCTGTTGTGGATCGGCTCCGGCCTCGGCGCCTGGCTGTTGGGCGACCCCGGCTCGCACCATCTCGGCGCCAGCGGGCTGACCCACGGGCTGATGTTCCTGGTGTTCGTGCTCGGCCTGCTGCGTCGCGACCGCCCCGCCATCGCCGCCGGGATGATCGCGTTCTTCCTCTACGGCGGCATGCTGCTCACCGTGCTGCCGCAGGAGCCGGGCGTGTCCTGGCAGTCGCACCTGGGCGGCGCGCTGGCCGGGGTGCTGTCGGCGTGGCTGTTCCGGCGCAGCGATCCGGTCGCGCCACGACGCAAATACAGCTGGGAACTGGAGGAAGAAACCGAGTCCGATGCCAGGCAGGCGGAGCAGGCACAGTTCGAGCCGCCGCGGCCGGACGAAGTGCCGGTACTTTGGCAGCGGCAGGCGGAGGATGGACGTGGCGTGATGCTGCGCTTCCCGCGCCCGCCCTCGGGCGAAGACTGACCCGCGCGTGGTGGGTGCGTGGCGAGGACCTGGCGGCCTCGGTAGCCCGTGATTGACCCGAGCTGCTCCAGCCTCCGCCACATGGGCGTGGCTGCCCGCTCATCCAGGCCAGATCGGGCTTGCCACGCACCAGGCGTGCCGCGTCGGGTGGCGGCGAGGCTGTGTTAGCGTTTCCGCTTCCCCTCCATGGTCCGCTCCCATGCGTCTTGCGCTCCTGCTGTTGCCGCTGCTTGGCTTCGCCCTTGCCGCCTGCGCCCGCGACCAGGCGCCGGCGGCGCCTGAAGTCACCATGCAACCCTCTGCTCCCTGGGCCGACGATCCCGCCGCGCAGCGGATCGAGGCCGACCTGCGCTACCTCGCCGATGACCGCATGGAAGGCCGCGAGACCGGCACCCGCGGCTACGAGCTGGCGTCCGGCTATCTCGCCCGCCGCTTTGATGAACTCGGCCTGCAGCCCGTCGGCGACGGCGAGACGTATTTCCAGCACGTGCCGCTGCTGAAGGCGACACTGCAGCAGGACGGTGCGCGTTTCGAGGTCCACCGCGACGGCCGCAGCATCGCGCTGCAGTTCGAGCAGGAGTTCCTGCCGAGCGCCAACTTCAACAGCCCGGCCTTCGCGGTCGAGGCGCCGGCGGTATTCGTCGGCCAGGCGGTGCACGCGCCCGAGCTCAAGCAGGACGACTTCACAGGGCTGGACCTCACCGGCAAGATCGCGGTCCTGTTTGGCGGCGCGCCGGAACGCTTCGACAACGACCGCCGCGCATTCCATGCCTCCAGCCGCGAAAAGCTGCGCAACGTGGCCGAGCGCGGCGCCATCGGCGTGATTTTCGTCGGCACCGCCGAGGACGAGGTGCGTGCGCCGTGGGCGCGCGGCGCCGCCAACTGGGCGCGGCCATCGATGCGGCTGCGCGACGCCGACGGCCAGGCCATCGACAGCTGGCCGCAGCTGCGCGGGGTGGCGCGGGTCAGCGCTGCCGCCGCCGATGCCCTGTTCGTCGGCGGCGAGCGCAGCGCGGCGCAGCTGTTCGACGCCGCCAAGGCTGGCACCCTCAAGGGTTTCGACCTGCCGGGCACCGTGCTGATCGCCGGCAAGTCGGTCATCGAGCCGATGGAATCACGCAACGTGGTCGGCCGAATCGCCGGCAGCGACCCTGTGCTGCGCGCCGAGCACATCGTCTACACCGCCCACCTCGACCACGTCGGCATCGGTGCGCCGGTGAAGAACGACCGCGGCATCGAGGACCAGATCTACAACGGCGCACTCGACAACGCACTCGGCGTCGCGATCATGCTCGAGGCCGCGCGCCAGCTGCAGGAGACTGCCGAAAAACCGAAGCGCTCGCTGCTGTTCGTGGCCCTGACCGCGGAGGAGAAGGGCCTGCTGGGCGCGGAGTGGTTCGTGCGCCAGCCGCCGGTACCGAAGGAGTCGCTGGTCGCCAATATCAACATGGACATGCCGGTGCTGACCGCGCCGAGCACCGACGTGGTGCCGATCGGCATCGAGCATTCCAGCCTCAAAGGCGTGGTCGAGGCGGCGGCGAAAGATATCGGCGTGGCGCTGTCGCCGGACCCGTTCCCGGAGGAGGTGATATTCGTGCGCAGCGACCAGTACGCCTTTGTGCGCGCCGGCATCCCGGCGGTCTACCTCACCGGCGGCGTCGTCGCCGCGGATCCGGAACGCGACCCCAGGGTCGCGCTAACCTGGTTCCTGCGCAACTGCTACCACCAGCCCTGCGACGACGCCGACCAGCCGATCCACTACGGCGACGCCGCCCGCCTCGCCCGTCTCAATGCCCGCATTGGCGAGGTCGTCGGCGATGGCGAGCAGCGGCCGACGTGGAACGAGGGGGATTTCTTTGGTGACAAGTTCGGTGTGGTGACGACGCCACCGGGCGACACGAGTCCATAGCAGAGGCCTGTCGCCTGCCTTGCGCAGCTCGGTGTCGCAGCGAGCAAGAACCCCGCCAGACTCATTGCCGCCGCCCCCTTTCGACGGCGCGGGACCGCCGGGAACAAGGACGACGCATCATGGCGACTGCTCCGGCACCCGGTTCGCAATGACCGAGACACTGCAAGTCCTGGCCGCCAGTACCGGGCCAAGGGCCCACTCCGGTTTGCCGTGCCGCCATCAGCTGCAGGCCGAGGACCCGCCCGCAGTCCTTGTCACAACTGGACGTGGCAGGCACGGGCCTGATCCAAAAACCACGGCATCGCACGCCGGAGGGCACAATGCTCCGGCGTGCGTCACCATGGGCCATCAACGGCCGTGGCTGGTGTCCAGCGTGTCGCGCAGCTGGCCGCGCACGGCGCCGGCCGGGTACTGCGAGTTGTGCACGTTGACGTAGAACCCTTCCGGGTTGGTCAGGATCTCCACTGCGGTGGCGCGCTGGTTGCCGTTGGCATCACGCGCGAACGCGGGCGAGCCGTTGGGCAGGACGCGGGTTTCGGAGATGCAGTCCGCCGAACGGCCATCCTGCGGCCAGGCCAGGCTCACCACCACCGGTCCGTTGGCGCCGCGCGGGCCGCGGTGGATGTGCGCCTGGCGGCCATTGCCCGGCGGCTGGTCGAGCTCGCCGATGCGCTCGACCAGCACGATGTAGCAGATGGTGTCGGGGGCGCCGTCGATGCCGAACACATAGGCCTCGCCGCGGCCCTGGGGATCGCCGACGATACGGTTGTTGCTGGCTCCGGTAGCCACTTCCTGGCGACCATCGAGATCGGCCTCCAGCACGATGTTCAGGTGGCCGGCGATCGCCTGCTGGGCCATCAGCCCGGTTGCGGCGGCCAAGGCCGTCAGTGCACAGATCTTCCACACTGCTTTCATGAATGCATCTCCTGATCAAGGGTGATGTTTGAAACCTCGGCCCCCGGATCCGGGGCGGCGCGGGCAGCCCGGCTTCACGAACTGTTACGGAGGCACGCAGAGTCTGGATGCACTGTCATGCGGCGGGGGTGAACGTCACTCGGGACGCGGCCCAGCGGCGACCCAGAGCCCGGCCATGACGCCCCCTCCTGTCTCTTCCCGCGATCCGCTCGGCAGCGCACCCGGGAAGAGCAGGGCGTCGAGCGTGCCGGCGTGACGCTAGGGCAGCGGCATGCCCCGGAACGCCTTGATGGTGCGCAGCACGAAGCTGGAGTTGACGTCGGCGACGCCGGCCTGGGTGAGCAGGCGGTCGAGCAGGAAACGGGAGAAGTGGTCGAGGTCGCGCACCACCACCTGCAACAGGTAGTCCATGTCGCCGGTCAGCGCGTGGCAGGCCACCACCTCGTCCCAATCCTCGACGAAGCGGGCGAAGGCGGCAACGGACTCGGCGTCGTGGTGGCTGAGCTGGACGCGGACAAAGGCCTGCAGGCCGAGGCCGAGGCGCTCCGGGTCTACTTCGGCGCGGTAGCCGGCGATCACGCCTTCGCGCTCAAGGCGTTGAACGCGGCGCAGGCAGGCCGAGGCCGACAGGTGCACGCGCTCGGCGAGCTCAGCATTGGGCAAGCGGCCGTGGCGCTGCAGTTCGGCGAGCAACTGGAGGTCGGTGCGATCGAGCGGGGCGGTGGTCATTGGGTGCGCCAGTTTCGCTGTTGGCGCAATAATCTTGCGCGAATCGGCCCACTCACCGCAACATGGCAACCTGCTTGCGCCGGAAAGCCGCTACATTGAGTGCTCGCCCCCTGACCGGAGCCCGCCATGGCCGCCCCCCGCCGCGTCGAGAACCTGCACACCGACAAGGGCAAGGTGCCGGTGTATGCCACCGGCATCGTCGAGCAGCCTTGGGACGACTACGGCGCCGACGACCATGCGACCTGGACCACGTTGTACGCCCGCCAGCGCAGAGTGCTCGACGGCCGCGCCAGCGATGCCTTTCTGGAGGCGCAGGACGCGATGGGGATGACGCCGGACCACATCCCGAAATTCTCCGACCTCAATCAGGTGCTGCAGGCCGCCACCGGCTGGACCCTGATCGGCGTCGAGGGGCTGCTGCCCGAGCTGGATTTCTTCGACCACCTCGCCAATCGCCGCTTCCCGGTGACCTGGTGGATCCGCACGCCCGAGCAGATCGACTACATCGAGGAGCCGGACCTGTTCCACGACCTGTTCGGCCACGTGCCGCTGCTGATGAATCCGGTCTTCGGCGACTACATGCAGGCCTACGGCCGCGGCGGCGTCAAGGCGCACGGCGTCGGCGCCGAGGCGCTGCAGCACCTGACCCGGCTGTACTGGTACACGGTGGAGTTCGGGCTGATCCAGCAGGACGATGGCCTGCGCATCTACGGCAGCGGCATCGTGTCCAGCCGCGGCGAGTCGATCCACGCGCTCGAATCCGACGCGCCCAACCGCATCGGCTTCGACCTCGAGCGGATCATGCGCACCCGCTACCGCATCGACACCTACCAGAAGACCTATTTCGTGATCGACAGCTTCGAGCACCTGATCGAGGCGACCGCGCCCGACTTCACCCCGATCTACGCCCGCCTGGCGCAGCAGGATTCGATCCCTGCCGGAATCGTGCTCGACAACGATCGCGTGTTCCACCGCGGCAGCGGCGAGGGCTGGTCGAGCGAGGGCGACGTGTGAGTACCGGTCGACTGCATACGGGAGGGCCGGGGTCGCTCGCAGGCGTGCAGACGCCCCCGCACTCCACTGCCGGCACGATCTCCCGGCGTCGGCTGGTCTCCAGGAGGCGGCGTGGGTAACGACGATTTCATCGAGATCACCCCCGGCGCGCTCGACGCCGACGCCGCTGCCGCCATCGTCGCGCGGATGCGGGCCAGCACCGCGCTGCAGCCCGGCCGCGTCGGCGGTGGTGTGTTCCCCGAGCTCAAGCACAGCCGCGACCTGCACATCACCGGCAATGCCGAGTGGGCCGACGTCGAGCAGACACTCAACACCGCGGTCTATGCCGGCCTGCTGGCCTACCTGCGCCGCTACCCGCAGGCGCTGATCGCGCCGTTGATGCTGCAGCATACCGGCGCCGACGGCGCACCGAGGCGGATCAACGCGGAAGATTTCGCCGAGATGCCCGACGCGCGCCTGGGCGAACTGGCGCAGACCTGCCTGCGCCCGGGCGCGATCAACCTGCAGTGGTACCGTGCAGGGGAAGGCGGCTACCCGTACTGGCACTGCGAGCTGTATCCCAAGGATGCCAGCGCCGAGACCCTGCACCGACACCTGTTGTGGACGATCTACCTCAATCAGGATTTCGGCGAGGGCGAGACCGAGTTCCGGTTCCAGCAGCGCAAGGTCGCCCCGCGCACCGGCGCGCTGCTGATCGCGCCCACCGCCTTCACCCACACCCATCGCGGCAACCGGCCGCAGGGCGGCGACAAGTTCATTGCCACCAGCTGGATCCTGTTCCAGCGCGCGGAGGCGCTGTTCGGCGGGGGTTGACCCTGGCGTGCCGCCGGCGCTACTCGCTCGGACGGTTGAGTACCAGCCAGTACAGCCCAACCTGCTTCACCGCCCATACGAAGCGCTCGAAGTCGACCGGCTTCTGGACGTAGCTGTTCGCGCCCAACGCATAGCTGGCCTCGACGTCGAAGGGCTCGACGCTGGTGGTCAGCACCACCACCGGCAGGCTGCGCGTGCGCTCGTTGGCGCGGATGGCCTGCAGCACCTCGCGGCCGTCGACCTTGGGCAGGTTGAGGTCGAGCAGCACGATCGACGGCAATGGCTGGTCGGCGCGGTCGGCGTACTGCCCGCGCGCGAACAGGTAGTCCAGCGCCTCTGCGCCGTCGCCGACCACCACCAGCGGATTGGCGACCTTGCCCTCGGCAAACGCGATACGGGTGAGCTCGACGTCGTCGGGGTTGTCCTCGACAAGCAGGATGGGTTTGTCGGTCATGCCGGTGCTTGCTTCGGATCTTTTGCGAGTGGTTGGTCCGCGGGGGCCGGCAGCGCGACATGGAAGGTGGCGCCGGAACCGGGTTCCGACTCCGCCCACAGCCGGCCGCCGTGGCGTTCGACGATGCGCGTGGCGATCGCCAGACCGAGCCCGTTGCCTCCACCCTGTTCCGGGCCGTGCAGGCGCTGGAAGGGCTCGAACAGCTTGTCCGCATAGCGCATGTCGAAGCCCAGGCCCTGGTCGCGGACCGACACCACCAAGCCTTGCTCTCCGCGTGCGCCAGCGACCTCGATGCGGACCCGATCAGCCCCGCGCGAGAACTTCCAGGCGTTGTCCAGCAGCTGGTCGAGCAGGCGCTTGAGCAGGCGCTCGTCACCGAGCACCACCATTCCCGGCTGTACCGAGATCTCCGCTGTGCGTTCGGGATCGAGCTCCTGCTGGTCCGCAGCCGCCCAGTCCGCGAGCAGGCTGAGGTCGACCGGTTCGACCTTGAGCTCGCTGCGGCCGGCGCGGGAGAGCTCGACCAGGGCGTCGATGAGCCCGCCCAGCCGCGCGGACGCGGTGCGGATGCGCTCGAGATAACCGCGGCCGGTCTCATCAAGTTTCGCGTCGTACTGCTTGGCCAGCAGCTGGGTGAAACTGTCGATCGCGCGCAAGGGCGCGCGCAGGTCGTGGGAGACGCCCTGGGCGAACAGTTCCTGCTGGTGATAAGACCGATCCAGCTCCGCGGTGCGCTCGGCGACCCGCTGCTCCAGGGTCGCGGTCCGCTCCTGCAGCGCCTGCTCGGCGGCGCGTTCGCGGCTGATGTCGCGCAGTTGGGCGATAAAATAAAGCGGCGTGCCGTCGGCATCACACATCGTAGCCATGTTGACCTGCGCCCACACTACCGCGCCGTTGCGGTGCAGGTAGCGCATCGGGACCTCGAGCACGGACAATTCGCCGCGCGCCATGCGATCGATGTCCTGGCGCGAGGTCTCGATGTCGTCCGGGTGGCTGATCTCCAGTAACGAGCGCCGGACCAGATCGCCGGCGGCATACCCGAGCATGCGCTCCAGCGCCGGGTTGACCTCCAGCCAGCGCCCTTGCAGGTCGACGATGGCCATGCCGATCCCCGACGAGGCCATCGCCAGCCGGAAGCGGCCATCCTCGGTGGTCGCGGAGCGTGTTTCGGAATTCAGCATGGCAAGCCGGTGGCTCTCAAATCACAGCGCGCAACGTAGCAAGACCCTGCCCGTATTAGGTGTAGGTCGGGTGAACGCGTGACACAGCCGCCACGCATGGATCAGCCGGCAGCCGGCGCTTTCGTCGCAAACGCCTTATCTGCGCAAGGGCGGACACAGTCAGCAGCGCCTAGAACAGCGCCCCCTGCGGTGACGACTGCCGCGGTGCGACAAAGCGGCTGGTCTCGAGGGGGCGGCAGCCGCCCGAAGCCCAGCCTGCCGCCGCGCATCTGCCGGACCAGACTCACCACGTGGGCCGCACGGTCGGGATAGTGCATGTCAAGGTAGGCATGCGAGGGCCGCGCGAAGCAGTAGACGCAGCCGTGTTCGCAGCCGCAATAGGGATTGACCGACTGGCCAAAGCCGATGTCCGGCGAGTCGTTGCGGCTGATGACGGTGCGCGCGCTCCTCGCGGACCTCGATCTCCAGCCGCGGGCGGCGCCAGGACGCCCGCCTCGTTGACCAGCATGCCGCATATCCTATCCTTGCAGGATCGCAGGCCACGCGATCACGTCAAGGATCCCATGCAACCGCTGCGCCAGCTGTGGAGCGCCGTGCTCGACATTCCCTATCTGGGCGTCTATCTCGCCGCTGGCTGGATCGCCTACCTGGTCCTGCTCGGAGGCTGGATCGTCCTGCAGAAGCGCGAACCCGTCGCGACCGTGAGCTGGCTGATGGGCCTGGCCCTGCTGCCCTACCTTGGTTTCCTCGTCTACCACGTCTTCGGGCCGCAGCGGATCCAGCGGCAAACGCTGCGCCGGGCGCGCCACCACGTCACGCTCTCACGGACCGCCGGCGACAGCGGCCATGTCGATGCGGCTGAGCTCGCCTGCCTGGCCCAGGCCGCCGCCGGCCTGCCCGCCACCAGTGTCCGCGACGTACGGCTGCTGGTCGATGGTGCCGCCAAGTACGACGCCCTGCTGACCGACATCCGCGCCGCGCAGCAGCATGTGCACCTGGAGTATTACATCTACGAGCCCGACCGTACCGGCGCCGCGCTGCGCGACGCCCTCGTCGAGCGCGCCCGTGCCGGGGTCAAGGTGCGTCTGCTGCTCGACGCCGTCGGTTCGGCCAGCGCAAGGCGCTTCTTCGACGCGCTGGTCGACGCCGGTGGCAAGCTGGCCTGGTTCCACCCGGTTCGCCTGGGCCGCGTCTGGCAGCGGCCGTGGCTCAACCTGCGCACCCACCGCAAGATCGTGGTCATCGATGGCCGCGTCGGCTACACCGGCGGCATGAATGTCAGCGACGAACAGGACGAGCGCCTCGACCCGCTCGCCTATCGCGACCTGCACCTGCGCATCGAGGGCGACGCGGTGCGCGTGCTGCAGGGGGTGTTCGCCGACGACTGGGCCTATGCCACCGACGACCACGATTTCCTGGCCGATCTGGCGCGCGAGACGCCGCCGGAACAACACGATCCGATTCCCGTCCAGGTGCTGGTCTCGGGACCGGACTCGACATGGGAGGCGATCCACCGCCTGCACGTGGCCGCCATCTACGCTGCGCGCCAGCGGGTCTGGTTGACCACGCCCTACTTCGTCCCCGGCGAGGCGGCGATGATGGCGCTGACTTCCGCCGCGCTGGCCGGGCTCGACGTGCGCCTGCTGGTGCCGCGGATGAGCGACTCGCGGCTGGTCACGCTGGCCGCGCGCTCGTACTTCGGGCCACTACTCGAGGCCGGGGTCAAGGTCTACGAATATGGGCCGCGGCTACTGCACAGCAAGTCGCTGCTGGTCGACGACCATTTCGCGCTGATCGGCAGCGCCAATTTCGACCACCGCAGCTTCCGGCTGAACTTCGAGCTTTCAATCCTGTTCGACGACCCTGGCATCTCGGCGGAGCTGGCCAGCGTGATCGAGCGCGAGTTCGCGCACGCGCCGCGAGTGCATCGCCACGGCAGCCGCTCGCTGCTACGCGACCGCCTGCCCGAGGCCCTGGCGCGGCTGCTGTCGCCGATCCTGTAGCCGGCGCGTGGCGACCGACCGGCGGCCGGGTGCGGGCCACGGGCGGTGTGCGCCGCGAGGGCGAAGGGGTAGACTGGCAGGGACTTCCGGCTGCCCTTGGGGAGCGACACCCATGCCCTGGCTGTTCCTGCTGCTGGCCCTCGCGGCCTTTGCCGTGGCCTTCAAGACCACCTCGATGACGCTCGCCGTGCTCTGCCTGCTGGTGGCGCTGGGCCTGCTGCTGGCGTGGGTGCTCGGCCTGCTCGCGCAGCGCGTGGGCAGCCAGTCGCGCGACGACAGCCAGATGCTCGACCCGCAGGAGCTGCGGCGCCTGCGCGAACAGGCCGAGGCCCGGCGCGCCGCCGAAGCGGTACCCGGCGAACCACCGACGCACTGAGCCCAGCCGCACCGCGTCGGCCGGCATTCCCCGGCAAACGCGGCGACGCCGCTATGCTGTCATCGTGACCCGGCTCAGCGTCAACCTCAACAAGATCGCCCTGCTGCGCAACGCCCGCGGCGGCGGCGAACCGGACCTGTTGCGTGCGGCGCGCGCCTGTCTTGCGGCCGGCGCGCACGGCCTCACCCTGCATCCACGCCCGGACGCGCGCCACGCGCGCGCCGACGACGTGCGGCTGCTGGCGCGGCTCGCGCAGGCTGAAGGCGCTGAGTTCAACCTTGAGGGCAATCCCTTCGCGGCGCCGCGTACAAGCTATCCCGGATTCCTGGCGCTGTGCGCGCAGGCCCGCCCGACCCAGGCCACCCTGGTGCCCGACGCCGATGGCCAGCTCACCTCCGACCACGGCTTTGACTTTGCGCGCGATGCGGCGCGGCTACAGCCGGTGATCGCGGCGCTGAAGGCGCTGGGCTGCCGGGTCAGCCTGTTCGCCGACGTCGGCAGTGCGGTCGCGGTCGCGGCCGGGATAGGTGCCGACCGGATCGAGCTCTATACCGGCCCCTACGCCGACGCACACGCCGGCGGCCGCGCGCAGGAGGCCCTGCAGGCCTGCGCTGACACCGCCGCGCAGGCGCAGCGCGCTGGCCTCGGCGTCAACGCCGGGCACGACCTCAGCCACCACAACCTGGCCGCCTTCCTCGCCGCCGTGCCGGACGTGCTGGAGGTCTCCATCGGCCACGCCCTGGTCGCCGAGTCGCTGTACGAGGGCCTGGACGCCACCGTGCGGCGGTATCGCGCCGTCGTCGACGCCGTCCCGCCTTGATGCCAACCTCCGCCGCCAGCGGCAGGACGCGCGGCGTGAATCAAAAAAAACGCCGCCCGGAGGCGGCGTGAGCATGAACGATTGAAGATTTGCGTCCGCCGGAACCCGGCGCTGCTGCAGGCGGCGCCGGTGGCGGGGGTTGCGGAACTCTAGTTCTTGACGAAGCCGATCTTCAGCATCTGCGCGTTCTTGGCCGCCGCCAGCACCCGGGCCAGCACGCCATAGTCGGCCTCGGCGTTGACGTCGATCTCCAGCGTCGGCTGGTTGTTGACATCGCGCTGGACCTCGGCCTCCATCATGTTGCGCAGCGCCGACACCGGGGTCGGGCTGTCGTTCCAGAAGGTCTGCCCGGCGGAGTCGATCCGCAGCCGGATCGGCTCCGGCGGATCGATCTGTGTCGGCGGCGGATTGAGCGAGCGCTGCGGCAGGTCGATGTCGATCGGGTAAGAC